>CAYGQY010000418.1:0-2259 GCA_964352195.1 uncultured bacterium | reverse complement strand
CGGCCACCCGATTCCCCACATGGGCTGGGCACCGCTGCAGGCCGCCACCGCCAGCCCCCTGCTGCCGGAGGGCCATCGGGCCGCCTGGGTCTACTTCGTGCATTCCTATGCCGCCGATCCGAGCGATCCGTCCTGCTGCACGGCCCGGGTCGCCTTCGGGGACACGGCGGTGACGGCGGCGGTCTGGCAGGGCCCGATCGCCGCCTGCCAGTTCCACCCCGAGAAATCCGGCACCCAGGGCCAGCGGATGCTGGGCCGCTGGCTCGACTGGGTGGCCGGGCAGACCGCGTGAGCCTGCGACTCAGCGGCGGGCGCAAGCTGCGCAGCCCGCCGGGCCAGACGGCCCGGCCCACCACGGCGCGGGTGCGGCTGGCGGTGATGAATCTGCTGGCGGACGATGTGGCCGGGGCCCGCTGGCTGGATCTCTGCTGTGGCAGCGGCGTGATGGGTTGTGAGGCCCTGCAGCGGGGGGCCGCCGCCGTGCTGGCGGTGGACCGGGATCGGCGCATGGCGGCGACGGCCCGGGCGAATCTGGAGGCCGTGCGTCAGGGCCTGAACCACCCGACCACAGCGGAGGTGGTGAGTGCCGACCTGCCCACCTGGCTGGCCCGATCCGCAGCCGGCCCGTTTGATCTGATCTACCTGGATCCGCCCTATACCTCCGGTCTGCACGCCCCGATCACCACGGCGCTGGCGGCGGGTCAATGGCTGGCTCCGGGCGGGCGGCTGATCTGGGAATGCTCCAGTGGGGCCTGGCCCGAGCTGCCGGCGGACTGGCATGAGGAGGACCGGCGTCGCTACGGCGGCTCCGGGCTGGTGCTGCTGCGCCGGTGAGACTCAGCCCCCCAGGGCGCTGCCCCGGCGGTACTGGTTCCAGGCCGCCACGAACAGGCCGACGATGGTGATGGGAACGAGTCCGAGCACGATGCCGCAGAGCAGGGGTTCGATCATTCGGGGAAAGGGCTTGGGGCACGCTTCACGCAATTGTTCCATGGCCAAGGCAGGCTGGGGGGACTCCTGAACGTTCCGTGACCGGCGAGCCCTCCTCCGTCCTGCAGGCCAACTCCCAGGCCGACCCCCAGGCCGTCCCAGGTGGGGGGGTCGCCTTCCCCCCGTCGCGCCAGAAGCTCATCCCGGCTCTCGTGGTGCTCGGAGCCAGCGCCTGCATCCTCCTGCTGCTGTTCGTGCTGCCGGCAGCCCGCAGCGATCCCTACACCCGACGCACCCTCGAACTGGTCGGTTCCCCCGAGAACGGAGCCCGCCTGTTCCGCATCAACTGCGCCGGCTGCCATGGCATCGCCGCCCAGGGTCTGGTGGGTCCCAGCCTGATCGGGGTGAGCCAGCGCCGCAATGACCGCCAGCTGATCCGCCAGGTGGTGAGCGGCCGCACCCCCCCCATGCCTCGCTTCCAGCCCGAACCCAGCGCCATGGCCGACCTGCTCGCCCATCTGCACGGCCTGGCGTGAGCGCCGGGAGGAGACCCGACCAGGGCACCGGGACCGGCACCGCTCTGGTGCTGGTGCTGGTGGAGCCGGCCGGCCCCCTCAATCTGGGCAGCGTCGCCAGGCTTTGTGCCAATTTCGGCCTGGCCGAGCTGCGGCTGGTGCAGCCCCGATGTGATCCGGGCGACGGGGAGGCCCGCCGCATGGCGGTTCATGCCGGGCCGCTGCTTGAGCGCGCCGGGATCTTCCCGGATCTGGCCGCGGCGATCGCGGACTGCCGCCGGGTGGTGGCCACCAGCGGCCGCAGGGAGGCCGAGCCGTTGCCGGTGGACGGTCCCGAGCAGGCCCTGGGCTGGCTGCGGGACGCACCGCCGGGGGGGGGACCTGCCGCGCTGGTGTTCGGCCGTGAGGACCGGGGACTGAGCAACGACGAACTGCGCCAGGCCGGCCGCATCCTGCGAATCGACACCGACGACGGCTATCCCTCCCTCAACCTGTCCCATGCGGTGGCGGTGGCCCTGCATGAATGGCGCCGCTGCGCCGCCGGCCCGCCCTCGGTGCCCGTCGCCGCCGGTTCCTCCGGATGGCCTGAACCGGTGGGCCGCGCGGCCCTGGAGGACACCCTGGCTGACGCCGAGGATCTGCTGCTGGCGGTGGGTTTTCTGCTGCCCCATACCGCCCATGCCCGCATGGCCAAGCTGCGGGGCCTGCTGCAGCGGGCCCAGATCGGCGATGGCGAGCTGGCCCTGCTGCGGGGCATGGTCCGCCAGCTGCGCTGGGCCAGCCTCCGCGGAACCCCCTAAGGTCGCTCCATCCC
>CAYGQY010000417.1:0-2261 GCA_964352195.1 uncultured bacterium | reverse complement strand
CGGCGAGACGGCCGAGCACCAGCTGGACGGAACGCACGGCGTCGTCGTTGCAGGGAATCGGCACGTCGGCCAGATCCGGATCGCAGTTGGTGTCGAGCATCGACACCAGGGGGATGTCGAGCTTGCGGCACTCGAGCACCGCGTTGGTTTCACGGCGCTGGTCCACCAGCACCACCACATCGGGCAGGCGCCGCATGTTCTTCAGGCCGCCGAGGTACTTCTGCAGACGCTCGAGCTCGCGCCGCAGCACGGCGGCTTCCTTCTTGGGCCGCATGGCAATGGCGCCCGAGGACTCCATGCGCTCCAGATCCTTGAGGCGATCGATGCGGGCCCGCATCGTGCTCCAGTTGGTGAGCATGCCACCGAGCCAGCGCTGGTTCACATAGGAGGCACCGCAGCGAGCCGCCTCCAGGGCAATCACTTCGGAGGCCTGCTTCTTGGTGCCCACGAACAGGAAGCGCTTGCCGGATTTGGAGGCGTTGCGGGTCCACTTGTAGGCGTTGTTCATGCAGACGGCGGTCTGCACCAGATCAATGATGTGAACTCCATTGCGCGCGCAATAGATGTAGCGCGACATCTTGGGATTCCAGCGACGCGTCTGGTGCCCGAAGTGAGCACCCGCCTCCATCATCTCGGAGAGAGTTACGACAGCCATGGTTTTGAGGGGTTTCGGGTTCGCCTCCACCTGTCTGGGATCAGAACGGAGCGCCACCGACACGGAAAAGGTCAGGTGGACACGGGAATCGTCTGAACACCCGAAACGGACAGGTGTGCGGGTTGGTAAGGACGTCTCAAGCTATCAAACGGTCAACGCAGGCCGGCGGCGCGGGCCTCGCGAAAGAGGGCGCGGACGCCCAGCCGGTTGAGCGGCAGGCGCAGCAGTTCGAGGGCGAGGGCATTGTGGCCGCGGCGGATCAGCCACGCCAGCACCGGGCGCAGACTGCGTTCATTCAGCAGTCCGCCCAGGGTGAGCAGGTCCCAGAGCAGCCGGTGCAGCCAGGTGAACTGGATGATGAACCGGACCCGACGGGTCGGATGCTTGCGGTAGAAGAGCAGCCCCATCCGGGCCCGTTCCTGCTCGAGCCGCACCAGATCCGGCACCTGCTCCAGACTCAGGGCCGGATGCCAGTGGTACCCCACGGCGGCCGGGCACCGCACCAGCTCCACCCCCATGCGGCGCAGCCGTTCGCCCAGTTCCAGGTCCTCCCAGCCGTAGAGGCGGAAGCCGGTGTCGAACAGCCCGGAGCGCTCGAGCACCTGGCGGTCGATCGCCACATTGCCGGTGGCGAAGTAGGCCCAGGAGTGGTCACTCAGCTTGTGGGGCTCACTGGTGGGGTCGTCGAAGTTGGCGGTGTTGATCACCGCCCCGTAGGTGAAGCACAGCCGGGAATCCGTTCGGATCCAGTGGTTCTGGAGGGCGCGGGCGTGCTCGATCAGGAAGCTGGAGGTGACGACGAGATCGCTGTCGATGAAGACGATCACATCGCCCCGGGCGTGGTCCACCCCTCGATTGCGCCCTTCGGCCGGGCCGCCATGGTCCTGCTCAATCAGGCGCAGGTGGGGGAAGCGGTCTGCCTCCCGCTGCAGCCAGTCGGCGGTGCCGTCGGTGGAGCCGTCGTCGACCACCACCACCTCGTAGCCCGAGAGTGGGGCCTCCAGCCGCTGATCCTCGAGGGCAACCAGGGCCTTCTCAAGGATCGCCCGGCGGTTGTAGGTGGGAATGACGACGCTCGGGAACATGGCCTGGGGTCCGGGCGGTTCTGCTGGCGGCTGAGCGTTCTCAGTCGGCGGCGCCACCGTTGTTGGCGGTACCGGTCACACCGTTGCCGGCGCCTTCACCGCGGCCGTCGTTCCGCAGCTTGCGCTTCTTGAACTTGCGGGCGTAGGCGCGGTTGCGTTCCTGTTTTTCCTTCTTCAGGTTGCGGCGTTTGGACATCGGGTGCCGGCGGCTTCAAGGGCAGAACCCCAACCCTACCAAGCGCCCCTTGGTGGAGGCCCGGCGGATTCCCCCCTCGAGCGGGGGCGGTGAGCGGTCGGTCGGGGTCGTTCAGCCGACCGGCTGGGCCACCGAGCCGGCCATCAGCCGGCCGTCCTCCATCTGCAGCAGACGATCGGCCACATCCAGGATGCGCGGGTCGTGGGTCACCATCAGCACGGCGCAGTGCTGCTCCCGGGCCAGCCGTTTGAGCAGGTCCACCACCTCCCGGCCACTCTGCTTGTCGAGGGCGGCGGTGGGTTCGTCCGCCAGCAGCAGGCGGGGG
>CAYGQY010000416.1:0-2271 GCA_964352195.1 uncultured bacterium | reverse complement strand
GCGCTGCCGGCACCTATGCCCTCTCGCCCCCCTCGCCGGCGGCCCACACCGAGGGCCATGGCGCGGCCGAACTGCGCCTGCAGCGCGCCACCGGGCCCCGCGAGGCCCCGATCGCGATCTGCACCGCCATCGCCAACTACTTCGGCGTGCCGATCAACCGGGATGCCCTGCGCGACCAGGTGCAGGCGGTGCTGGCCCGCCAGGGCGGCCTGAACCTGATCAACCTCGGCCAGATCCTGGATGCCCTCGGGCTGCGGGTGGTGCTCACCAAGCTGCCCGCCGACCGGCTGGTGCGGGCCACCACCCCCGCCGTGCTCTACGCCCAGGGCCACTTCGCCATCCTCGAGGGGGTGGACGATGACGGCCGCCTGCGCCTGCTCGAACCCGAACTGGGTCCCCTGCTGCTCCCGGTGGCCCAGCTCGCCGGCGACGGGGAGGGCGGCGTGGAGCTGCTGCTGCTGCAGCGCAAGAGCGACGCCAAGGAGCAGACCTTCAGCTGGGGCTGGTTCCTGCCCTTTCTGCGGGAGCACCGCCGCCAGCTGGTGGAGGTGATGGCCCTCTCCTTCGTGGTCAACCTGCTGGCCCTGGTTCAGCCCCTGGGCCTGCGGGTGCTGATCGACCAGGTGGTGCGCCAGCGCAACATCAACGCCCTGCTCACCATCTGCTTCGTGATGCTGGTGGCGGCCGTGGTGGCGGCCGTGCTCAAGACCCTGCGGGGCTACATCTTCACCGACACGGCCAACCGGGTGGATCAGGCCACCAAGAGCACCATCCTCGATCACCTGGTGCGGCTGCCCCAGGGCTTCTTCGACAGCCGGCCGGTGGGCCAGGTGATGTTCTACTTCGGCCAGCTCGACAAGCTGCGCGATTTCCTGCTCGGCAACAGCCTCACCACCGTGGTGGACCTGGCCTTCAGCTTCCTCTACCTGTTCGTGCTGTTCGCCATCAGCGTGCCGCTCACCTTCGCCACCCTCTCCACGCTGCCCCTGATGCTGGCCCTCACCCTCGTGAGCAATCCCCTGGTGCGTGGCCAGATCAAGCGCAGCATGGGGGCCTCGGTGAAAACCTATTCCTACCTGAACGAATCGATCACCGGCATCCAGACGATCAAATCCCAGAACGCTGAACTCAAGACCCGTTGGGAGTTCCAGAACCGCTACGCCCGCTTCATCGGCGAAGACTTCAAGCTCAAGATCAGCAAGGAATCGATCAGCAACCTGGCCAGCTTCATCAACGATCTCAACGGCCTGATCGTGATCGGCGTGGGCATCTACCTGCTGATCCAGAACGAGCTCACCTTCGGGGCCTTCCTCGCCTTCCGCATCCTCAGCGGCTACATCACCCGGCCCCTGGTGCAGCTCACCACCACCTGGCAGCAGTTCCAGCAGTGCACCGCCTCGATCCAGCTCGTGGCTGATGTGGTCGACCGGCCCACCGAGCAGAGCGACGCCGAGGCCCTCAACATCCCGATGCCGCCGCTCACCGGCCGGGTGGAGTTCCAGAACGTGAGCTTCCGCTTCGGCGACGACAGCCCCCTGGTGCTGCAGGGCATCAACCTGGAGGTGCCCGCCGGCTCCTTCGTGGGCATGGTGGGGGGCTCCGGCAGCGGCAAGAGCACCCTGCTGAAGCAGCTGCCGCGCTTCTACCGGCCCCTGGAGGGCAAGGTGCTGATCGATGGCCTCGACATCAACAAGGTGGAGCTCTACTCGCTCCGCCGCCAGATCGGCGTGGTGCCCCAGGACAGCGTGCTGTTCGATGGCACCGTGCGGGAGAACCTGCTGCTGGTGAAGCCCGATGCCACCGCCGACGAGATGATCCGGGCGGCCCGGATCGCCTGCGCCCACGACTTCATCATGGACCTCCCCAAGGGCTACAACTCCGATGTGGGCGAGCGGGGCGCCGGCCTCTCCGGCGGCCAGCGCCAGCGCCTCGCCCTGGCCCGGGCCGTGTTGCAGAACCCCCGCATGCTGATCCTCGATGAAGCCACCAGCGCCCTCGATGCCCGCACCGAACGCCAGGTCTGCATCAACCTGTTCGAAGCCTTCCGCGGCCGCACGGTGTTCTTCATCACCCACCGGCTCAGCACCGTCCAGCCGGCCGACTGCATCGTGATGATGGACAGGGGCGCCATCATGGAAACGGGCAGCCACCGGGAGCTGATGCGGCGCCAGGGCTGGTACTACGCCCTCCATTCCAGCCAGGGTCAGGAAGGAGGTCTCTGATGGCGACCAGCAGCGACCCCTCCAATTCCCTGGTGGATCTCTACGAGCG
>CAYGQY010000415.1:0-2275 GCA_964352195.1 uncultured bacterium | reverse complement strand
AGCGACGCCCTGGCCAGAGCCACCGGCCTGACGCCGGCTGGCGCCGGGGCCGGTGCCGGCGCCAGCAGCACCCGCAGCTTCAACGAACTGAACAGCGAAGTCGTTGCGGGTGAATGAACAGCCGGGCGCCATGGACACCCCCACCGGCCCCGGCCGCCGGGAAACCGACAGCCTCGGCACCGTCACCGTGCCTGCCGAGCACTACTGGGGCGCCCAGACCCAGCGCTCCCTTCGCTTCTTTCCCTTCGGTGAGGCGATGCCGAGCCCGATCCTGGGCGCCTTCGGCCAGCTCAAGGCGGCCTGCGCCGAGGTGAACGCGGCCATGGGCCGGCTGGATGCCCAGCGGGCCGGCTGGATCGTCGCCGCCGCGGAGGAGGTGGCCGCGGGGTCCCTGGCGGAGGAGTTCCCCCTCCGGGTCTGGCAGACCGGCTCCGGCACCCAGACGAACATGAATGTCAATGAGGTGATCGCCAACCGGGCGATCGAGGCGGCCGGCGGGGTCCTGGGCAGCAAGGACCCCGTCCACCCCAACGATCACGTCAATCTCAGCCAGTCCAGCAACGACACGTTTCCCACCGCCCTGCACCTGGCGGTGGTGCTCCAGCTCGTGGGGTCGGTGCTGCCGGCCGCGGAGGACCTGCGACAGGCGCTGCAGGAGAAGGCGATCCGCTTCGAGCCGATCGTCAAGATCGGCCGGACCCACCTGCAGGATGCCGTCCCCCTCAGCCTGGGCCAGGAATTCTCGGGCTACGTGGCCCAGCTCAGCCTGGGCATCGAGGCCATCCGGCAGACGCTGCCGCGGCTGCAGGAGCTGGCGATCGGCGGCACCGCCGTCGGCACCGGCCTCAACGCACCCGCAGGCTTCGGCGAGGCGGTAGCCAGCCGGCTGAGCGAGCGGCTCGCTCTCCCTTTCCGCAGCGCCCCCAACAAGTTCCAGGCTCTGGCGGGCCATGAGCCGATCGCCGCCGCCCATGGCGCCCTCACCGTGCTGGCCGGATCCCTGCTGAAGATCGCCAACGACATCCGCTGGCTCGCCAGCGGTCCTCGCTGCGGCCTGGGGGAGCTGACCCTGCCGGAGAACGAACCGGGATCCAGCATCATGCCGGGGAAGGTGAACCCGACCCAGTGCGAAAGCATCACCCAGGTGGCGGTCCAGGTGATGGGGAACAACACGGCCGTGCAGATGGCGGCGAGCCAGGGCAATTTCGAGCTCAACGTCTTCAAGCCCCTGCTGGCCCACAACCTGCTGCAGAGCTGCGAGCTGCTGGCCGGCTCCTGCCGCAGCTTCCGGGCCTACTGCGTCGAGGGTCTGGAGGCCAACGAAGGGCGGATCGAATCCCTGCTCGACCAGAGCCTGATGCTGGTCACCGCGCTCACCCCGATCATCGGCTACGACCGGGCCTGCGCGATCGCCAGCCACGCCCATCGCCACGGGCTCAGTCTGCGGGAGTCCGCCCTGGTGCTCGGGGCGATCAGCGCCGAGGCCTTTGATGCCGCCGTGCGGCCGGGACACATGACGGGACGGGATCAGCCGGGAGATCGTGGCGGCAAGCGGATGTAACTGTTCCGTGACGAAAGGGAGCTCAGGCGAAGGCCGGCTGAGCAAGGTGGAGATCTGTGAGCCGCTGCCTCCGCTGTGATGCCCAATCGTCAGGCGTTCCGCCTCCGAGCCGATCTGCTCGCCGGGGCCGCTCTTCTGCTGCTGGCCGCAGCGGGCTCCGCCCGGGCCGAGGAGGTGCTGTACACCCTCGACACCACCTGCACCATCCGGGGCGGAGCGCCCGTGCCGTGCAGCGTGGAGGCCGTGGATGAGGGCGAAGCGACCCTCTATCGGCATCGGATCGGAACCAGCCTCACCACCATCCGCATCACGGACAGGCCGATCCGGATGTCCCTCTGGGACAACGGCAGCAGGATCTGGGTGTCGTTGAAGCAGGCCGGGGCCCGGTTCTCCACCAACACGGTCTGCTTCAACGGTCTGGACTTCTGCGTGGTGAACCCCAACTACCTCAACAGCGTCGCGGAGGAGAACGCCAACACCGATGACCGTGATCTGGTCCGGGTGCACTTCGGTGATGACGGCCGGATCGACGCCAGTTGCTACGACGACGGCTGCGCCCTGATCCGCCCATGAAGCCACTCAATCGAATCGGCAGTCTGCTGCTGACTGGATGGCTGGCACTTCCCGGGGCGGCCAGCCTGGCCTCAGGCCTTGAGTCGCCGGATCGGAGCGCCCCCGCAGCGGACTCCGCCGGTGCCTGGGTCGCCCGCGGGG
>CAYGQY010000414.1:0-2280 GCA_964352195.1 uncultured bacterium | reverse complement strand
GGGCCGGAGAGTGGCCGGAAGCCGGCGGTGCGGGCTGGGGAGTGGGCAGGCAAGCGTGACGCTACTGGCGCACCATCCCCTCGTAGCGCTGGGAGATCACGTAGGTCTGCACCTGTTTGGCGGTGTCGATGGCGACGCCGACGAGGATCAGCAGGGAGGTCGCCCCAAGCCCCTGGAAGGTGCGGACCTGGGTGGCGCCTTCGATCGCCGAGGGGATGATCGCCACGGCTCCGAGGAAGAGGCCCCCCAGCAGGGTGAGCCGGTTCTGAACGCCGCTCAGGTAGGCGGCCGTGGCCGAGCCTGGCCGGATGCCGGGGATGGCGACACCTCCCCGCTTCAGGTTGGTGGCGATGTCGACCGGGTTGACCGTCAGCGAGGCATAGAAGAGCGAGAAACCGATGATCAGGGCGAAGAACACCACGGCATAGAGCCAGGGGGTGCTGCTGTTGGGGTTCAGATAGCCGGCCAGCTGGATCAGCCAGGGGGCCCGGGTGATGTTGGCGATGGTCAGTGGCAGGAAGACCACCGCCGACGCGAAGATGATCGGCATCACACCGCCGGCGTTGAGCTTCAGGGGCAGGTAGCTCTGGCGTGCCGCCAGATTGGCCTGGCCCACCTGGCGCTTGGCGCTGACGATCGGAATCCTGCGGCTGCCTTCCTGCACGAAGATGATCCCGACAATGGTGACCAGGAAGATCAGCACCAGCACAATGATGCCGCCGATGGTGGCGCGGTCGCCGCTTTCGGCCAGTCGCACGGTGGAGCCCAGGGCCCGGGGCAGGGTGGCCACGATGTTCACGAAGATCACCAGCGACGCCCCCTGGCCGATGCCCCGCTCGGTGATCACCTCGCTGATCCACATCACCACCATCGAGCCCGTGACGAGGGCCAGGGTGGTCTGGATCACGAACACCGGCTCGGACAGGCCGGGCAGGGCGTATTGCCGCAGGATCAGCGCGAAGACCGTGCTCTGGAGCAGGCCCCACCCGAGGGCCACATAGCGGGTGATCTGGGCGATCTTGCGCCGTCCGGCCTCGCCTTCGTTCTTCTGGAGGTCCTCCAGCTGGGGCAGGGCCGCCGTGAGTAACTGCAGGATGATCGAAGCGTTGATGAACGGCAGGATGCCGAGGGCGAATACGCCGAGCGTGGAGATGCCGCCGCCGGTGAAGATGTCGAGAAAGCCGATCAGTTGCCCCCCCTGCTGGATGAACTGCTGGAAGGCCACCCGGTCGATGCCGGGCACCGGGATGTAGATCCCGAGGCGGATCAGCAGCAGCAGGCCGAGGGTGGTGAGCACCCGGTCGCGCAATCCCTTGGACTGGACGAGCTGGGTGAGGATTTCACCGGCACTGGGGTTGCGCCCCCGGCTGACGAGCATGGTGAGAACGGACGAGTAGGGCTGGCCGCAGGGCCGTTGGCAATCAGTCGATCAGCTCGCAGCTGCCACCGGCCGCCTCGATCTTGGCCCGGGCCGAGGCCGTGAAGGCCGAGGCCGTCACGCGCAGGGCCACGCTGAGCTCACCTTGGCCGAGGATCTTCAGGGGGTGCTTGGGGCTGGTCACGATCCCGGCGGCGACCAGGGACTCCAGGGTCACGCTGCTGCCGGCCTCAAGGTCGGCCAGCCTGGAGATGTTGAGCACCGTGAAGTGCCTCGGGTTGACCAGCGGGAAGTGCTTGAGCTTGGGAACCCGCCGGTAGAGGGGCATCTGTCCCCCCTCGAAGCCGGGCCGGGTGGGTCGGCCGGAGCGGGACTTCTGGCCGCGCATGCCGAAGCCGCAGCTGGCGCCCTGACCGGCCGCGATGCCCCGGCCCTTGCGCAGCTTCCGCTGCCGGGATCCGGCCTGGGGCTTGAGGGTGCTGAGTGAGAGGGTCATGGGGAGGCTCAGGAGTAGATCTGCTCAAGGGAGATGCCCCGCTCCTTGGCGGTCTCCTTGTGGGTGCGGAGGCCCGAGAGGGCTTCCATGGCGGCGCGGGCGTTGTTGAGCGGCGTCTTGGAGCCGAGGCGCTTCGCCAGCACGTTCTTGATGCCGGCCAGCTCCAGCACGGTGCGAATCGAACCGCCGGCGATCACCCCGGTGCCTGGAGCGGCGGGCCGGATCAGCACGCTGGCGGCGCCATCGCGGCCGTTGCTGAGGGTGGGAATCGAGTTGGCACGGGTGAGAGGCACCTTCACCAGGTGCTTCTTGCCATCGGCCACGCCCTTGCGGACGGCGCCGATCACGTCGCCGGCCTTGCCGACGCCGACTCCCACCTGGCCCTTTTCGTTCCCCACCACGACGA
>CAYGQY010000413.1:0-2288 GCA_964352195.1 uncultured bacterium | reverse complement strand
CGCGCTGATCGCAGGCTCGTCCCACGCTGACCCGCCATGCAGCCAACACCCTTCAATCCAGAGATCTTCTGTTGATGCTCTGTCTATGCAGATGCCGGCTACCAGGGAATCGAGAAGCGAGACGAGATGAAAGGCCGTGGGATTGGCTTCCGCGTCGCCATGCGACCCGGAAAGCGCCGAGTGCTGCCGGATACGCCGGAGGGTCGACTGGATGATCTGGTCGAAACTGCCAAAGCGCATATCCGCGCCAAAGGAGAGCATCCGTTTCGGGTGATCAAACAGCAGTTCGGCTTTCAGAAGACCCGGCTGCGGGGAATGCTCAAGAACCGCTGCAAAGTGAATGTGCTGGTAGCCCTCTCGAACCTGTTCATGGCACCTCGCAGGTTGCTATGCAGTACGTGATCAGGGGATCAGTGTGCCTGTCGAGGGAAAGAATCGGCTAACATGGGCAGATTTTGGGACCCGAAAGGGTGAAATCAGGCCAAGCCAACCTCAGATCCGCCCAAAATTGTTCATTCCGAGTAAATTGCATCCTTGCCCCCTCTTTCAGGGCTCGTTGCCCAGAGGCTCCTTAGTTGTTTCGCCAAGAGATGTAGCCTCTGGCTGCGCTGATGTAATTCCTCCTTTTGGTTATTGCTGTCAAGAACTGCGCGCCCAGGACCAATCATGAGAGCTTGGATTGTCAAATCAGCTCTACTCGTTATGGCTAGTAAATTCGGAGTGGAAGCCACCTCATAGAGGCCAACATAAGGTCGGTCACTGAAGAACCGGATCAAACCGATTCGTCGACTGCCTAACAGGTGCAGGCACCATGCACTCTCCGCGCTTGGGTAGCATGGTACGCAGTTGATGCTCCGAGCTGCTTCCCCTGGATAGTCGCACCGAGCAGCCCCCCTGCTGAGATCACCTTCACCGCCGCTACCAAGCATGGCAGCGTTGGCCTCGTCGTGGCCCTCTCTCCCAAGAGCATGGCAAGACCGCGGGTCATTCTGCTGACAGGAACGGTTGAGGTGCGCTGACCCTTGATCAAGGTGACGCTGTCGATGGGCATCGCCCTGGCCCCCATACTCCCCTGTGGGAGGCCCCCTCGCCTCACATCCGCTCCAGCGTCGGAATTCCGAGCAGCCCCAGGCCGAGTCTGAGCGTATCGGCCGTGACCCGGCACAGCGCCAGACGTGAGCTGCGGGCCGGCTCGGCGGCCTTGAGCACCGGCACCTGGTCGTAGAAGCGGTTGAACACCTGGCTGAGTTCGAACAGATAACTGCAGAGCCGGTTGGGCAGCAGCTCCTCCTCCACCTCGGCAATCACGCCATCGAGTTTGAGCAGCTCCCGCGCCAGGGCCCACTCCTGCGGTTCGCTGAAGCTCAGCGGGCCTGAGGCGCCGGAGCCGGCGGCCGCTCCTTTGCCGCCCTTGCGGGCGATGCCGGCGATGCGCACCACGGAATAGAGCAGGTAGGGGGCTGTGTTGCCCTGCAGGGCCAGCATCCGATCGAAGCTGAACTGGTAGTTGGTGCTGCGGTTCTGGCTGAGGTCGGCGTATTTCACCGCCGCTAGGCCCACGGTGGTGGCCACCTGCTCGATGAAGGCCTCGTCTTCGCTGCGCTCTTCCTCTTGGAGTCGCCGGCGCAGGTCGGCCTCGGCGCGGTCCACGGCCTCATCCAGCAGGTCCCGCAGGCGCACGGTGTCGCCGGCGCGGGTCTTGAGTTTCTTGCCGTCGTCGCCCTGCACCAGCCCGAAGGGCACGTGTTCCACGCTGGCGCCCTCTGGAATCCAGCCGGCCCGTTCGGCCATCTGGAACACCCCGGCGAAGTGGGCCGCCTGGCCGGCATCGGTCACGTAGATCACCCGGCGGGCGCCATCGCCATCGGGGCACGGCGCGAAGCGGTAACGGATGGCCGCCAGGTCGCTGGTGGCGTAGTTGAAGCCGCCGTCGCGTTTCTGCACGATCACCGGCAGGGGCTTGCCGTCCTTGCCGCTCACCCCCTCAAGGAACACGCAGCGGGCGCCGTCGTCGGTCACCAGCAGGCCGCTGGCCTCCAGATCGGCCACCACCGCTTCGAGGAAGGGGTTGTAGAAGGATTCACCCCGCTCGCTCAGGCGGATGTCGAGGCGGTCGTACAGCCTCTGGAATTCACGCCGGCTCTGGTCGCACAGCAGCCCCCAGGCCTTCAGCGACAGCGGATCGCCCCCCTGCAGCGTCACCACCTCCTCGCGGGAGTCGCTCTGGAAGGCCTCATCGGCATCGAAGCGGGCCTTGGCCTGGCGGTAGAAGGCCACCAGATCGCCCA
>CAYGQY010000412.1:0-2297 GCA_964352195.1 uncultured bacterium | reverse complement strand
GCCCCCCTCTCCTCCAGGCCCTGCTCCCAATCCGGTCTCCCGTTTGGGCGCAGTCTAAAATCCTATCAGAGGGCAGGCGGGTTCATCAAGGCATCGGCCCAGGGCATGAAGGTGCGCAACGCCGCTGGACTGCTGGCCGCCAGCACCGGGAAGTCCGTGGTGGCGTGGTCCTCGCCCGCCACCAGGTGCTCGGGGCTGCGCACCAGCCAGCACAGGGGACACTGGAGCTCGGTGAGCACCAGCCAGGCCGCCGCCAGATCCCAGATCTTCGGCGTGGCCTCAAGGGCCGCCACTGTCTGCCCCATGGCCACGCTGACCAGATTCAGGCTGGCGACCCCGAGCAGCCGGATCTTGCCAGGGAAGCGCTGATCGGGAAGCTTCTGCAGCACTCCGATCGATCGGCTGCAGAGGGAGGCGCAACCGGCCAGCCGGGCCTGATCTCCCGGAGGATGCAACCGTTTGCCGTTGCGCCAGGCTCCCTGCCCCCGCAGGGCCACGATGCGTTGGCGCAACGGGGGCACATCGAGCACCGCCAGCACGGGCCGCCCCGCCTCGAAGCGGGCCAGGGAGATGGCCCAGTAGGGAATGCCGGCGGCGAAGTTGGTGGTGCCATCCAGGGGGTCCACCACCCAGAAGGCCGAAGACGGGGGGACCTCCTGGCGGCCCTCCTCGCTCAGCACCCCCTCCCCCGGGTACAGGGCGTCCAGACCACTCACCAGGGTCTGGTCGCTCCAGCGATCGCAAGAGGTGATCAGGCTGCCGTCGGCCTTGGCTTCCGCCTGGGCGGCCATGTGACCAAAATCCCGACGCTGCCGTTCCCCGACCGTATCCAGCAGTGCCGTGAGGCGCAACGCTTCAGGGGGAAGACTGGTGAGAGTGGCGGTCATCCGAGTTCGGTGGAGAGGACCTGGCTGAGGCTCCGGCTGGTGTCGTCGCGGAAGCGGTGCACATTGACGCGACTGAGGATCCGCAGGGCCGCCAGGGACACCAGCGCCGCCACACAGAGCACGAGGGCGTAGGGGGGGAATGGTCCCTCTCCAGGGATGATGGCACGACCAAGATCCAGCAATCCGCCCCCCAGGAGCTTGGCGGAGGCGCGGGAGAAGGCTTGGGCCAGCCCCCAGACGCCGATGAACGTGCCGGCCACTTCCGGCAGGGTGAGATCGAGCATCAGACAGAGGGTGCTGTTGGTGCCGATGCCCGAGGCCACACCGAACAGCAGCAGCACCGCCTGGAGCAGGGCCACCTGCCGCAACAGACCACTCAGCACGAGCAGGAGCATCGAGAGCAGGATCAGCTGGCAACCGAGCCGGGCGGTGGCGTACTTGCCAAGTCGGGGCACCACCAGCCAGCCGGCCACCACCAGACCCGCCAGGGTGCCGATGCCCCAGAAGGCATTCAGGGAAGCGGTGGCGCCGATCGGCATGCCGAAGACATCGGCGCCGTAGCTCTCCAGGATCGGGTCCTGAAGAAAGAGCGCCAGGGTGAACAGCACCAGAAAGGCGAAGAACACGGCCACCTCCCGGCTGGAGGTGATCAGGCGCCAGGCCTGGGGCAGGGTGATGGCATCGTCGCGCTCTCCGGCGCTGGAGGGATGCCCCCGCTCGGCTGGGGGTTCGATTCCCCAGGTGGCGACCAGCGTCAGGGCGAACACCACGAGGGCCGAGCGAACCATGAACCGCGCCAGCACGGCCTCCAGCACGGCCGGATCGTCGACGCCATCGAGGATCCGCAGACTGCGGGCGATGACCAGGGCCCCGATCACGATGCCAACGGTGAGCAGGCACCAGATGATGCCGACGGCCCGGGGCCGCTCCGCCTCCTGGGTCCGGTCGATCACCAGGGCCAGGTAAGGCGTGGTGGCCAGCGAAATCGCCAGGCCATAGGCGGCGAACAGGCCGCAGAGCATCACGACTCCGAGCAGGATCGGGCCCCCCTCACCGGAATCCATCGCCCCGTTGAGCCGAAAGATCAGCGGCACCACCAGGGCCGCCAGCGAACAGAACAGGGCGGCGCCAAGCCAGATGTAGGGGGTGCGATGGCGACCGCCGACCGGGTGGGCGTCGGACACCTGCCCGAACAGGATGCGGCTGGGGGCCACGAACTGCTCGAAGGCCAGGGCACCGCCGACGAGCAGCCCGGGGAAGCCCAGTTCACTGATCATCACCCGGTTGAGCAGACCGGCGAAGACCACGGCCAGAAACCCCAGACTCCCCTGGAAGAGCCCCAACCGCAGCGTGCTGACCAGGGACAGCCCGGGACGCGGAGGCGGCGGATGGGTCATCGGAGAACGGCTG
>CAYGQY010000411.1:0-2301 GCA_964352195.1 uncultured bacterium | reverse complement strand
CGGCTGAGCGGATCCAATGGCCTGCTGCTCTCCCCCCATTTGGACAAGCTGTTTGATCGCCACTGGATCAGCTTCGACTCAAGCGGCGAGCTGGTCTGGCAGCACGAGGCGGCAGGAGAGGCCTTGCGCTGCTGGGGCATCGAAGGGGCGAATCTGATCCGGCCGTTCAGCCGCGAGCAGGAGGGCTTTCTGGAGGCCCACCGGGAAGGACTGCGGCGTTAAGCGCGGGCTGATTAGGCGTGATTCCCAAGGGGCCAATTGAATGATCTCAATTTCACTTAGCCTAGCAGTTGTTAATGTACTTCGCCCACTCCACCTGCCTTGGTTGAGCCCCAAGAGCATGTTCGTACTGTTGACTGTTGCCATGGCCAAGATTACCTAATCACCGGACAGATGAAATGAAGCCATTCGGAACACTCATCGTTATCAGCCTGGCCGTGATCGCGGCCAACTGGGTGCGTGTTTCAACCACGCCTGGCGATCCGGCTACGATTGTCTCCATCACTGATGGTGACACCGTAAGGCTAAGAAATCAACAAGGTAAAGAGATTCGAGTGCGCTTGGACTGCATCGACGCACCTGAATCCGGAGCGAAGCATGGGAGCACAGCCACCCAGCGTTTGGCACAGTTAACACCCGAGGGGTCCATGATTCGATACCAAGACTTGGGAAGCGGGGGATTCGGCAGACGTGCTGGGGAACTTTTTACAGGGACTTGGCCTCTGTATTCATCCGCCAACCGCACTCTCGTTCTCGAAGGTAAGGCGGTGGTGTATCCGCAATATGTGAGCAAGTGCGACAGGGTGGCCTTCTGGTGGGACGAGAAGTGGGCACGCCTCTGGCGACGCGGGGTTCACTCAGACCCACATTTTTGTCCACCATGGCTGGATCGCAGAGGGGCATGCCCTAGTGAAGGCCGATGGGCCTTCACCTCTTGGATGGAAGCATTGTTGATGAATCCATGGGCCAAGTGATCCCAACTACGGAGGCATGATCAGGCTTGGAGTTCCCCTGGCAAAAAGCGCTGAATGAAGGCCGCCAGCGGCATGGGCCCGCAGCGGGGGATCCAGCTGCCGCCGCTCGGTATCCGCCGCCAGCACTGCACCTCAAGGTGGGGATCGGTTCCGGGGAGCAGCTGAACCCGGTAGCGGTACTCGGCATCGGCGGCCTGCTCCTGGCTCGCCAAGGGTTCGGCTTGGTGCTGGGTGCTCAGAAAAGCGGCGAGGAAGCTCGAGACGTCAGCGGTTTCGCGCTGGGCTGCCGCAAAGCCCCAGGCGGCGCCGGTGGGGTAGCCGTCGTGGTGGAGGTAGAGATGGCACTCCGGGTCGCCGGAAAAGCCTGAAAACGTGTATGTGGCACAGGTAGCCAACTCCTTAAAGCAGCTGTAACGGCAAGTGCCACCGGCGTATCACCAGCGTGACTACTCAGCGAATACAGGAGCATGCCTTCACGTCTCTGGCGAAGCTGCTTCCGCCGCTTTTTCCTGGTGCTCCTTGAGGGTGACCCCCTTGGCGTCTTTCCATTCGGTGCGGCCATTGGCGTTGCGTGCGAGCAGCATGATCGCCGCCTGGGAGGGGGAGCTGAATTCATAGTCCTGGGCGAGGGTCAACCCGCCCGTTTCCTCCAGAAACACGCCCTGGCTCACCAGTTGTGCCCTGGCCGTCACCCAGGCGGGAGAGGCGGAGTCGACGAAGTCAGTGCGGCCCCTGGCACCGCGCAGCACGGTGAAGCCTCCGGGCGACTCGAAGCCCTGTCCCGAGGCATCCGGGCCCTTGAGGTGGAAGAGCCTGCGGCTCATCGCGGCCGGCTTACCCGTGGGCTGCTCAAAAGCGCGGAAGCCGAGCACTGGGCAGCAGAGAAGCAGCTCTTCGAGAAAGCCATCGGCTTCTGCTCGGACCATTTCCGCCAGGGTGATCGAGCGCCCCTGCACCGCGTTCTCCAGGCGGCAGCGTTTGGCCTCCTGGGCCAGGCGGATCAGGCGGGCCTCCAGATGTTGGGCATGGGCCTTGTTGAGGTAGCCGTCATTGGAGGTAAAGGCAAAGGCGGTGGTCCAGAAGTCCCTGGTCTGATGCTGCTCCAGGCGGCGGCCCAGGGGATCGGCTTCGCCGATGTAGACGCGATCGGCACCACCTTCCGGGTCTGGACCCGAGAGCACATAGACGCCCGGGCGGCTGGCCTCCGGCCGCTGGGTGAATTCCTTGAGCTGGGAGCGGGGCACCACGAAGCCGATGCCGCTCCAGTTCGTCTTCTCGACGATGCGCATGCCGTCCGGCTGAGCGGAGGGCACGAACAGGCTCAGAG
>CAYGQY010000410.1:0-2309 GCA_964352195.1 uncultured bacterium | reverse complement strand
GTGTCGATGCGGATGCCGGTGGCCTCCATCAGGGCCAGCACGGGCTCCAGCGGCAGCTCCACCTGCTCCAGCAGGCTGACCAGCCGGGGGCCCATCGTCTCCAGCGCCTGGCGCAGCACGGCGGTGAGCCGGCGGGTCAGGTGCACGTCCATGCCGCAGTAGAGGGCGGCCGCGTCGATCGGAACGTCCGCGAAGGTCTGCCCCTTGCCCACCAGATCCTGGAAGCGGGTGGGCACGATCCCGAAGACCCGCTCCGCCATGGCCTCGAGCCCGTGCCGTTCCCCTGCGTCGCGGAGGTAATCGGCCAGCAGGGTGTCCATCACCACCCCGTTCAACTCCAGCCCATGGCGCAGCAGGATCAATCGGTCGTACTTGGCGTTCTGCAGGGTCTTGGGATGGCCGGCGCTCGCC
Organism: uncultured bacterium; assembly: GCA_964352195.1. Classification (GTDB taxonomy): domain Bacteria; phylum Cyanobacteriota; class Cyanobacteriia; order PCC-6307; family Cyanobiaceae; genus CAYGQY01. The sequence continues at coordinate 1,898 of CAYGQY010000410.1, read as the reverse complement.
AGCCAGGGGGCCAGGGCGGCGAGCACCCGCTCCAGCGGAAGCTGCGGTGGCAGCTGCGGCGGAGTGTCGCTGAGCAGATCGGTGTCGGGGGGGTGGTGCCCGATCGGGATGTAGGCCAGGGCGTCCCGGGCCTCCCCCCAGCAGAGACCCACCCCCACCAGCTCGGCGTGGAAGGGGTTCAGGTCGGTGGTTTCGGTGTCGAGGGCGACGGGCTCCGCCGGATCGGTGCAGCCCATCAGCCGCGCCAGCAGCCCCTCAAGGTCGTCCTCGCTGGTGATGATGCGGGGCCGCAGGGCCGGCCGGTCTCCCGGACCGGGGGGAGCGGAATCGGACCCGCTCTCCCCGGTGGCCGGCTCCGTCCCGGGGGCGGAGAAGGCCGATTCGAACAGGGAGCGCTGGCGGGCCAGGCTGCTGAGCTCGAGGGTCTCGAGGCTGCGCAACAGGGCCTCCCCATCCACCCGGCCGAGGCCCAGCCGCGGTTCCTCCGGCAGGGGAATGTCCACCAGGATCTCCGCGAGCATCCGGGAGCGGTAGGCGCTCTCCCGGTCGGTGTCGAGCTTCCGGCGCAGGGCGGCTTTCTGCTGATCAAGGGCGGCATAGATGCCGTCCAGGTTGCCGTGGGCCTGCAGCAGGCTGATCGCGGTCTTGGGACCCACCCCCTTCACCCCGGGGATGTTGTCGCTGCTGTCGCCGGTGAGGGCCTTGAGATCCACCACATGGGTCGGGCTCACCCCGAGGCGGTCGAGCACGCCGGCCGCGCGGATCTCCACGGGTCCGGTCCCCCGGGCCCCGGGGCCGTTGCCCATGTAGAGCACGGCGATGTCGCGGGTGTCATCGACCAGCTGGAAGAGGTCGCGATCGCCCGAGAGGATGCGGACCCGCCAGCCCGTCCCGGCAGCCCGGTTCGCCAGGGTGCCGAGCACGTCATCGGCTTCGTAGCCGGGCGCCATGCAGAGGGAGAGATCGAGGGCCCCGCGCAGGATCCCCTGCAGATTCTCCAGATCGGCGAAGAACTGGGCGGGTGCCTCATCCCGGTGGGCTTTGTAGGTGGCATCGGCCTCATGGCGGAAGGTGGGCTCCGCCGTGTCGAAGGCGATCGCCACCCCCTGGGGGGAGAGACCCTTCACCGTCTCGAGTAGCGCCTTGAGGAAGCCGTAGGTCACGCTGGTGGGAATCCCGTCCCGGGTGCTCAGTCCACCGTCCCCCCCCTTGGCGAAGGCGTAGAAGCTGCGGAAGGCCAGGGAATGGCCGTCCACCAGCAGCAGCAGCGGCCGCTGGGCGCCAGCCGCGGAGCCGGAGTTCGTCGCTGCCATCCGCGTCTGCGCCCCATGCCGTCACCGTCGCCACAGCCTGCCACCCGCGCCGCCGCGGCGATCAGCGCCTGCGGGCGCTGGCGCTGGTGGTTGCACCGCGGCTGGGATCCCACCCTGCCCGTCCTGCTGTTCATCGGTCTCAACCCCTCCAGCGCCGACGCCCGCCGCGACGACCCCACCCTGCGGCGCCTGATCGGCCTGGCGCGGGGCTGGGGCTATGGAGGCCTGGAGGTGGTCAACCTCTTCTCCTTCCGCTCGGCCTCGCCCCTGGCCCTGCGGCGCTGCGCCGATCCGGTCGGCCGCGAGACCGACAGCTGGATCCGCCGCCGGATCCGCGCCCAGCTGCGGCAGTGGGAGCGGGGCCCGGCCGGCCGGCTCCCCGCCATCTGGCTGGGCTGGGGCAACGGCGGCGGCTGGGCCGGCCGCGCCGACCAGCTGGGGCGGCTGCTGGCCGAGGAGGGCCCCCAGCGCTCCGGAGCGCTGGGGGCGATCGGTCTCACCCGGCGCGGCCAGCCGCGCCATCCCCTCTATGCCCCGGCGGGGGCCCGTCTCACGCCCTGGCCGCCCCCATCCGCCCCGCCCGCG
>CAYGQY010000409.1:0-2309 GCA_964352195.1 uncultured bacterium | reverse complement strand
GGGACAGAGCGGGGGCTCTGGGTCGACCGGAGTTGTCGCCGGCGCCGGCTGGCCGCACACTCCCATTCTCAGGCCGTGCGACCGGTGCGGGCGCCCGATGGGTGCAGCCGGGCATCTGTCAGTGATGACAGGATCTGTCTGGCCGCAGTCGGGCCGCGTCCTGCAGATAGGGATGAACCGGATCCCGATCCGCCTCCATCCAGGCATGGGCCAGCAGCCGGATGCAGCGGGGCAGATCGCCCGCCACGGCCATCTGCTGGCAATCGAGCAGGGCCACGGCGTCCCAGCCGGTGTGGCGACGGGCGACGGCGGCGGGGAAGCAGGCGTCGAGATCGGCGGTCACCGAGAAGGTGACCGAGAGCACACGGCTGCCGTCCAGTCCGTTGCGCTCGATCAGCGTCGCCAGCAGTTCGCTCACCGCCAGCTCGATGGCGTTGGCGGTGTTGGCAGCCGCCGTGGTGGCTCCCCGCAGGGCCCGCAGGGTCTGCCCGTCGCTCATGGCCGCCAGAGCCAGAGGGGAAGGCCACACCAGGCCAACTCCAGGCTGAGGGCCTGCTGGACGGCCCCGAACAGGTTCCGGCCCGGCAGCAGACCGGCCAGGCGCCTGCTGGGTCGGCCCAGGTTCACCGGCCGGGTCTTCTCCTCATCCAGGCCGGCGAGCTGGGCCGCCAGCCGCCGGGCCGCCTCCTCATCGCCAAGGGCGTCCACCAGACCCAGCTCCAACGCCTGGGCGCCGCTGAAGACCCGCCCGTCAGCGAAGCGGCGCACCACCTCCTCGCTCAGATTCCGTCCCGCCGCCACCGCCGCCACGAACTGGCCGTAGCTGGAATCGATCAGGTCCTGCAGCAGCTCCCGCTCGGCGGGCGTGAGAGCACGGTCGGGGGAGAGAATGTCCTTGTAGAGACCGCTCTTGACAGTTTCGAAGCTGATGCCGATGCGCTCGAGCAGTTTCGAGACGTTATTGCCCCGCAGGATCACTCCGATCGAGCCTGTGATCGTGCCCGGGTTGGCCACGATCCGCTCGGCGGCCACCCCCACGTAGACCCCGCCCGAGGCGGAGATGTTGCCGAAGCTGGCCACCACATGGCATCCCCTGCCGCGCAGGCGGCCGATCGCGGCATGGATCTCCTGGCTGTCCCCAACGGTGCCGCCGGGACTGTCGATGCGCAGCAGCAGGGCGGCGAACTCCCGCTCCTCCACCTGGCGGAGGGCCTTGACCACCCGCTCCCGGGTCGCCCCGACGATGGCCCCCTCGATCGCGACGCGGGCCATGCGTTTTCGGGACTTGCGGCGCCAGGGCCAGGGCATGGAATCCAGGTCGGAATCGCTGGATCTTAAAAAGGTCACCGTCGGCCCCTTCCATGACCCCTTTTCTGCGCTGGCTGGCGATGCTTCTGCCGTTCGCCCTCTGGGGCACGGCGATGGCAGCGATGACTCCGCTGCTGGCCGGCGCCTCTCCGCTCACCCTGGCCTGGATGCGGCTGCTGCCGGCCGGCCTGGTGGTGCTGCTGGCGACGGTCGCGCTGGGACGCTCCCTGGCCGTGGCCCCGGCCGACCGGGCCTGGCTCCTGGCCTTCGCCCTGGTGAACGGCGCCCTGTTTCAGGGCCTGCTGGCCCGGGGACTGGCGCAGACCGGAGCCGGGCTCGGCTCGGTGCTGATCGACTCCCAGCCCCTGCTGGTGGCCCTGCTGGCCCGCACCCTGTTCGGCGAAGCGATCAATCCGGTGGGCTGGTTCGGGCTGGCCCTCGGCCTGGTCGGCATTCTCTGCCTGGGCCTCCCGGCCCCCCTGCTGCGCCACTGGTGGCTGGATGGTCCGGCGGCCGCCGGCCTGCGGCCCTGGAGCCATGGCGAACTCTGGATGCTGGGGGCGGCGGTGGCGATGGCCGTGGGCACCGTGCTCTGCCGCTACGCCACCCGCCACAGTGATCCCGTCGCGGTGACCGGTTGGCACCTGGTGATCGGCGGAGTCCCGTTGCTGGCCGCCTCGGCCATCGGCCCCTGGCTGGATCCGGCCGCCGTCCCTTTCTGGCCGGCCTGGACCGCCCTGGACTGGACGTTGATGGCCTACGCCAGCCTGCTGGGCAGCGCCCTGGCCTATGGCCTGTTCTTCTGGTTCGCCAGCCGGGGGGACCTCACCGGCTTCACCTCCCTGACCTTCCTCACGCCGGTGTTCGCCCTGCTCTGCGGTCTGCTGCTGCTCGATGAGCGCCTGCGGCCGCTGCAATGGCTGGGGGTGGGCCTGGCCCTGGTCTCGGTGCTGCTGATCAACCAGCGCCAGCGGCTGTGGCTCTCCCCCGCCCCGGTGGAG
>CAYGQY010000408.1:0-2311 GCA_964352195.1 uncultured bacterium | reverse complement strand
GCACCTGACGCTCCCGTGGAGCGAGGGCATCCAGGTGCTCATGCAGCCAGCCGTAATCGTCCTTGGCGATGTTGGTCTGCCCGCCCTCGATCAGTTCGATCATGGTGGTGTTCTCCCCCATCGTTCCGAAGGGCTTGTCGAGGGATGTCGTGCTGCACTGGCGCACGGCGATGAGGGCCTTCTCCAGGCGCTGCTCCCGCTCACCCAGTCGTTCAGCCAGAGCGCGGGTGGAGAGACGCTGGGGCGAACAGGCTCTCAGCAGCTGGGCCCGGTAGGCGAGGCTGCGCAAGGCGGTGGGAATGCGGATGCCGTTGCCGGTGGCACTCATGCAGTGCTGAGCCGCCTGGTGAATCCAGGAGTAGGCATAGGTAGACAACCGATAACCCCGCGACGGATCCCAGAGTTCAACGGCTCGCATCAGACCGATATTTCCGGCCTGGTAAAGATCCAGCATTTCGAGCTGAAGATTGCCGATCCGACCGCGATAGCGCCTGCACACCATCACAACGAGCCGCAGATTGGCGGTCACCATGCGATTGCGAGCTCTTGTTCCCCGTCGCTGCAGGGATGGTGGGGGATCGGGGTGGGTCAACCAAGTCCGCACAGTGCCGGCGAGATGCAGCTCTTCGGCAGGTGTCAGTAAAGGAATTCTGGCAATCAGCCGGAGATAGTCGCTGAGGCCGTCACCGCCGCGGAAATGGGGCGTCCCGGAGGACACAATGGATCTCTCTGGAGCAGCATCCCGCTGATCGTCCACTGGAGTGATTACCATGGCCGAGCGTGACTGTGATCTGCTGAATTCACAGTAGGAGGGGAATCCCAGGCCCCTGCAGCGGTCATTCCGAACCCTGCACTTTTATGTCAGGGCAGCACCCCTGCGACACTGTCATGCCACGACACGTTCTCCAACTCAGAGTGGCGGTTGCACGATCAGGGTGATCAGCCCCTCGGCAGAGGGTTGCCGCGGCGTGCGCACCTCCACGGGCAGCCACTGCAGTCCACCCTCCCGGGTTTTCAGGGGAAGCATTGGGCGGCTCTTGGGCCGCTTGCCATCGCCACACTCCCCGGCTTCCAGGATCAGAGCATCCAGCTCCTCCCGCGGGCAGAGCATCTCAGCGCAGACCCCCACGATGGAGGCCAGGTCGAAGCCGACGACAGCGCAGAACACGGCGTTGGCCATCACGACACGATGCCCGTCATCGAGCACGGCGACACCGAAACTTTCGCTGTGAAACACGGATTCAAAGATCGCCGATAGTTCGTTGGCCCGCGCCTCCAAGGCATGCAGCTCGGTGACATCGGCGAAGGTGCCGACCACGAAACGCTCGGCTCCATGCCGCACCACTCGGGCCGACTCCTTCGTCCAGATCTGGCGGCCATCGCGGGTGGTGAGCTGGTAGGTCACCGTCCAGTGACCCTGGAGCAGGTCACGGGCTGCGGCCACGCGAGCGCGGTCGCCGGGAACGATCGCCTCTTTGAGCAGCCCCGGCCGGTCACAGAGCTCCGCCGCGGTCCATCCGGTCATGGCATGGATCCGCTTGCTGGCGTAGAGCAGCCGCGTGCAGCTGTGGTCCCATTTCCACACCACCTGATCGAGGGCGTTGGTGAGGGTGGAGAACTCGTGCAGGGTGGCTTCCGCCGCCTGCCGCACCGCCACCATCTCGGACACGTCCGTGAGGGTCACGATGACGCCGCGCCGACGGCCGTCCCGTTCGAGATAGGGCAACACCTGAGTCAGGTAGGCCACATCTTCACTGCTGGCCTCGAGGGTCTGACGCGGGCCGCCGTCGGCCACGGCCCTCAGGGCCTCCTGCAGCCCGGGCAGGGGAATGGTGGTGGGCACATCCAGCAGTGGCTGGCCGATGTCGGCATCCACCAGGCCGAACACCCGCACCGCCAGGGGTGAGAAGCGGGTGACGCGCAGGTTGCGATCCACAATCACCATGCCCTGGCTCAGGGAGGTCTGGATGTTTTCCAGCTCCACATTGAGCTGCTCGAGTTGTTCGCTGCGGGAACCCAGCTGCTGGTTCAAGGTGCCCAGCTCCTCATTGGTGGCCTGGAGTTCCTCGTTCGAGGCCTCCAGTTCCTCGTTCGACGACTGCAGCTCTTCCGAGGAAGCCATCAACTCCTCCGATGACGCCTCCAGCTCCTCGTTGGTGTTCTCCAGTTCCGCCAGGGAGCGCCGCAGGGTGTCCTGACTGGCCAGCAGCTCGTGCTCGAGGCGCTCGATCTCCTGATCGAAGGCGGCATCCCTCGCCCCGGCCGGCCCCTGTTGCGGCTCCCCACCCCCATCCGCAGCTCCCGGCAAGCG
>CAYGQY010000407.1:0-2311 GCA_964352195.1 uncultured bacterium | reverse complement strand
CCCTGGCCGCCCTGGATCGCTCCGTCGGCGGGGCGGGGGCACCGGGGCGAGGCGCGTTGGAGGATCTCGAGGGCCTCGAGAGCGACGAGGAGGGGGCCCTGGCCAGCGAGCTGGTCGGGCTGAGCCTGCGGCTCCGGCCCGGGACGGTCCTGCCCCCGGGCCCGGGGGTGAACCTGATCCGGCTCGACAGCAGCCTGGGCTGCCCCTTCCTGAGCGCCATGGCTCCCGCCCTGCAGCGGCCGGCCGCGGCCACCTACCAGCCCTGTCTGATCGACGGTCGCGGCCCCAGCCCCTGGTGCGGCGATCCGGAGGCGCCCCTGGCCCTGGAGCGGCTCCCCCCCGGGCCGGTTCTGCTGCAGCTGTTCGTGCGGGGCAACCCCTTCCGGGGCGGGGCCGGCGGCGAGGAACCCTGGCCCGCCGTGCTGCGCCAGCTCAGGCGGGCCGATCGCCTGGCCGCCCTGCTGGTGCTGGGCAGTCCCTACCTCTGGGAGGACCTGCTGCCGTTGCTGCCGGAGGGGGTCCCCGCCGGCTACAGCCCGGCCCAGATGCCCCTGGCCCAGGCCCGGCTGCTGGAGGCGATCGGCCTGGAGGCCGGCACCCTGGAGGCCGGCTTCACCGACTGAGCCCGGGGGCCGGGCGACCTAGCCTCGCTCAGCGTCGGGGCCGGCCCCATGCTCAGCCTGTCGATGATCGTCAAGGACGAGGCCGCCCGGCTGGGCCGCTGCCTCGACTCCGTGCGGGGCTTTGCCGACGAACTCTCCGTGGTGGACACCGGATCGAGTGACGACACGATCGCCGTGGCGGAGCGCCATGGCGCCCGGGTGCATCGGATGCCCTGGCCCGGGGATTTTGCTCCGGCCCGCAACCAGGCTCTGCAGTGGGTCCGGGGCGACTGGGTGCTTGTGCTCGATGCCGATGAGACCCTGCGTCCGGAGGCGCGGGAGCCGCTGCGGGCGCTGATGGCGCAGCCCGACACCGTGCTGATCACGCTGCTGCGCTTCGAACTGGGGGCCCGGCAGTCGCCCTACTCCTGCGTCAGCCGCCTGTTCCGGCGCCATCCCGCCATCCACTGGAGCCGGCCTTACCACGCGATGGTCGATGACAGCGTCACCGCTCTGCTGGAGGCCGAACCCCACTGGAGCGTGGTGGACTGCCCCGAACCGGCTCTGCTCCATGAGGGCTACGGCCCCGAGCTGCTCGCGGCGGGGGACAAGGCCGCGCGCCTCCGACGGGCGATGGAACAGGAGCTGGCAGCCCATCCGGGCGACCCCTACGCCACCGCCAAGCTCGGCGGCCTGGAGATCAGCGAAGGCAACCGGGAGCGGGGCCTGGCCCTGCTGCATGAGGGCCTGGCCCACTGCCCGGAGCGGGCCCATCCGCAGCGCTTCGAGCTGCTGCTGCATCTGGCCATCGCCAAGGCCACAACGGACGCCGATCGAGCCGAGGCCTGCTACCGCGAGGCGCTCTCCCTGCCGGTGCCGCCCCGGGTCGCCCTGGCGGCACAGCTGAATCTGGCCGCCCTGCTGCTACGGCGGGGAGAGCACCGGGAAGCGCGCGAGCTCTGCGAGGCCGTGACCCGCACCGCGCCGGAGGTGGCGCTGGGCTGGTACAACCTCGGCCTGATCCGCCGGCGCCAGGGGGACATCGCGGGGGCCCTGGCGGCCTACGCAGCGGCACTGGAGCGGGCTCCCGACCAGGCCGACACCCACCAGAGCCTGGCGGTGGCCCAGCTGATGGGTGGCCACATCGACGCCGCGCGGACCAGCTTCCGGCGGGCCATCACCCTGCTCCGGCGGCAGGGGCGCCTTGAGGAGGCCGAGGGACTGCGCCGTCAGGCCGGCGCCCTGGTGCGGCTGGAGGCCTGAGACGATGGCCATCCTGCAGGATCGCCGGGTGGCGGTCACCCGCGCCGAAACCCAGCTGAGCGAAACGCGGACCCTGTTCGAGCGGGCCGGCGCCGTGGTGCTCGATCTGCCCGCCCTGGTGATCGCCCCCCCGGACGCCTGGGGCCCCCTCGACGATGCCCTGGCCGACCTCGACGACTTCCACTGGCTGATTTTCTCGAGCGGCAACGGCGTCGATGCGGTGGAGGAGCGGCTGGGCCGGATCGGCCGCAATCTGGGCGGGCGGCCCCGGAGCCTGAAGATCGCGGCGGTGGGCCGCAAGACGGCCGCCCGGCTGGCGGCGCTGGGGGCCCCGCCGGATTTCATTCCGCCCCATTTCGTGGCCGACAGCCTGATCGAGCACTTTCCCGTCTCGGGCTGGGGGCTGCGCCTGCTGCTGCCGCGGGTGCAGAGCGGCGGACGCACCC
>CAYGQY010000406.1:0-2318 GCA_964352195.1 uncultured bacterium | reverse complement strand
GCGGATGTGGCGGAATTGGTAGACGCGCTAGTTTCAGGTACTAGTGGCAGCAATGTCGTGGGAGTTCAAGTCTCCCCATCCGCACTTTTTCCCCTGTATCCGACCCACGACTGGTTCCATCGTCAGCGCCATGCCGGCGACCGCCGTTGTCCGTGGTTCTCCAGCCCATGATCGTCATCAAGATCAGCAATTCCTCCGAGGTGATCGCCAGCAAGATCGGCAAATTCCTCGAGAGCCTCACGCCTGACGGCATGGACGAGGCCACGATCGAAGACATCGTGGTCAAGAAGCTGGTGGAGAATCTCAGCAGCGAGGGCATCAAGGGCGAGGTGGCCACCGTCCGCGGCATGGATCTGAAGGCGACCAACCTGGTGTTCGGCGACCCGATGCATGTGCGCCGTCATCAGGAGTTCTGAGCCCGCAGGTCCGAGCGAACCGGGGTCAAGTCACGATCCGGTCACCAGCCGCCGCAACCCGCTGGTCGCCCGCCTTCGCGCCCTCCATCAGCCCGGGGGCCGGCGGGAGCAGCAGCGGCTGCTCCTCGAGGGCACCCATCTGCTGGAGGAGGCCCTGGAGCAGGGCCTGCTGCCGGAGCTGCTGCTGGCCACCCCCCGCTGGATCGAGCGGCACCGGGGGCTGCTGGGGACCCATCCGCAGGCGGCCTCGGCCCTACGCCGCGTCAGCGATGCAGTGCTGGAGGCCGTGGCCACCACCTCCCATCCCGATGGGGTGGTGGCCAGCCTGCCCTGGCCGGAGGGGCCGCCGCCCGGACGGGTCGACTTCGTGCTGGCGCTCGATCGACTCCAGGATCCCGGCAACCTGGGCACCTTGATGCGCACGGCCCTGGCCGCCGGCGTAGGGGAACTCTGGCTGGCGGAGGGGGCCGACCCCTTTCAGCCGAAGGTGCTGCGGGCCTCCGCCGGGGCCGCCCTGGCCCTGCCGATGCGCCGGCTCACCCCGCTCGAACCCGAGTTGGAGCGGGCACGACAGGAGGGAGCCCAGCTGGTGGCCACCGTGGTAAGAGGGGGCCAGCCCTACTGGCAGGTCGACTGGAGCCGCCCCACCGTGCTGGTGCTCGGCAACGAGGGCGCCGGCGTGGCCGACGGGATCCGGGCGATCTGCACCCATCAGGTCCGCATCCCCCACAGCCCGGCGGTCGAGTCGCTCAACGTGGCGGTGGCGGCAGGACCATTGCTGCTGGAACGCTGGCGCCAGCGGACGGATCCGGGCGGGAATCCACGGAGGAGTCCGTGAACCACGGCGGCGGCCGGCTGAAGGGGGAGAATGCCGGGCAACACCCGCAGCAGCCCCGGTGAGCGACGCCAGCGCAGCCCCCTTCGACTACGACGTGATCATCATTGGCGCCGGCTACGGCGGCTTCGACGCCGCCAAGCATGCCTCCGACCACGGCCTGCGCACGGCGATCGTGGAGTCCCGCGACATGGGGGGCACCTGTGTCAACCGCGGCTGTGTGCCCTCGAAGGCCCTGCTGGCCGCCAGCGGCCGGGTGCGGGAACTGGCCGACGCCGACCATCTGCGCGGATTCGGCATCCATGCCGCACCGGTGCGCTTCGAGCGCCAGGCCATCGCCGACCACGCCAACCAACTGGTGGCCACGATCCGCGCCAACCTCACCAAGACTCTCGAGCGCGCCGGAGCCATGATCCTGCGGGGCAAGGGCCGGCTGGAGGGCCCCCAGCGGGTGGCGGTGCGGGAAGCCAGCGGGGTGGAGCGGGTGTACTCGGCCCGGGACGTGATCCTCGCCACCGGCTCCGACCCGTTCGTGCCGCCGGGCATCGAGACCGACGGCCGCACGGTCTTCACCAGCGACGAGGCGATCAGCCTGGAATGGCTGCCCCGCTGGATCGCCATCATCGGCAGCGGCTACATCGGCCTGGAATTCGCCGACGTCTACACCGCTCTGGGCTGCGAGGTCACCATGATCGAGGCGCTCGATCGGGTGATGCCCACCTTCGATCCCGATATCGCCAAGCTCGCCGCCCGCCGGCTGATCGACGGCCGGGACATCGACGCCCGCTCCGGTGTGCTCGCCAGGTCGGTGACTCCGGGTTCGCCGGTGCGGATCGAACTGGTGGAGATGGGCAGCCGCGAACCGGTGGAGACCCTGGAGGTGGACGCGGTGCTGGTGGCCACCGGCCGGGTGCCGGTGAGCCAGGACCTCAACCTGGCCTCGGTGGGGGTGGAGACCCAGCGGGGCTTCATCCCGGTGGACGACACGATGCAGGTGCTTGCCGGGGAGACCCCCGTGCCCCACCTCTGGGCCGTGGGGGATGTGACCGGCAAGATGATGCTGGCCC
>CAYGQY010000405.1:0-2323 GCA_964352195.1 uncultured bacterium | reverse complement strand
TGGCGGGCGATCTCGATCACGCCGATGCCCAGATCGCTCAGGGCCGCCGCGGCCAGCTGGCGGCACTGGGCCGCCAGGGGATCACCGGGTTCCAGGCTGCCCACGTCCACCGTGCCGCCCCGCTCCCGCAGGGCCTCGATCAGGGCCTGGGCGGGAAGCTCGGCACCGATCGCCTCCCGGTAGCCCTCGATCCAGGGCCTGGGACTGATGTATTCGAAATTCACCGTCAGCAGCGCCCGGTCTTCGCCCAGCTCCACCAGGGCGAGGTAGTCGTTGTTGAAGCCAAAGCGACCCGGTCCCAGCGGTTCTCCCCAGGCCGCGACCAGATCGGCGCGGTAGCCCTCCGGGACCAGCAGGCGGTCGTCGATCGTGATGGCCCCGTAGCGGGCTTGCTGCTCCGGGGCACTCAGCCCGTCGCTGGGCAGTGGCATCGGCCCCGGCAGGGGAGTGAAGGGCAATCGCCTCGGCTCGGTGAGGATCGGACTGGTTCCCGCCGCGCTGGAAGCGCCGGCGGCGGCGGCTGCCGACAGCCCCAGCAGGGTGAACAGGTCGCGGCGGCGCATCATCGGATCAGGAGCCATGGGTCCAGCTGATGTTCAGCGGGGATCGGCGGGTCCCGACGGCCGGTTGGCTCCAGGGGCACCTCACCGGCTCCCGACTCTGGCGATTGGCCCCATTGACGGAGCCGATCGTGAGGGCGCCATGGAGGGTGAACTTCCTGGTGCTTGTGCGGGAGGTTTCCGGGCCGGCGATGGAGATCGATTTGGAGGGAGCGGCAACCGGATCGATCGTCTCCCCCCGTTGGACCCGGTGCTGGGCGACGAGGCCGAATTCGCAGCCGATCCCGTCGCCGGGGGCCGGGAGTTCCCGGTGGGCCAGGGAGTCCTGCGAGCAGGCCGCCCGGCGCCCCGGTCCGCCGTTGCCCAGGTCAGGCTCGGCGTCCTCCTCGATGCCGGGCATCAGCCGGTCGCCCGCGGCGTGGCGATGCGCCAGGTCGAGGTCATGCTGGCCGGTGCCCCTGGCCGGCCGGCCCAGGGCGCCGACGAGTTGCTCGACCATGCCGTCGACCCGATCGACGGCGGTCATTCCGGTGCGCTGGGGATCGCCGGAGCTGGCCGGAGCCGGCCGATCGGAACTGGACGTGCTCTGGGCCACCGGTCCACGCATGGTCAGTGGGCGGGAGATCCCCTTCAGGCTGTCGCGGCAGGGTTAAGGACGGACCAACACCGGCTTGGCCCTCGGACGCCTGCGCACCATTCCGCCGGCCGCCGGGCTCAGGTCCCCTCCGCCCGCCGGGCCTCCGCCATCAGCCGTTCCAGCCGGGTGAGCACCGATTCGTTGCTCATGCGGTTGTTGAGCCGCTCCGCCAGCAGGGGGAAGGCAAACGGTCCTGGGCGGGGGGTGATCTCCAGCCGCAGCTCGCTGGTACGCAGCCGCTTCAGGGCCTCCCGCAGCCGGCCGAGCTCCAGCTGGTCGTCGAGCACCTCCCGGCGGGCCTGGGCCAGCAGCGGGTTGGCCGGTTCATGGCGCTGGAACACATCAAACAGCAGCCCGGCGCTGATCTGAAGCTGACCGCCAATCCTGGACTGGCCGGGGAAGCCGTTCAGCACCAGCCCGCTCACCTGGGCGATCGCCCGGAAGCGACGCCGGCAGAGCTCCGAGAGATTGATCGAGTTCTCCAGATGCTCCTGCAGTGCCGCCTCACTGAGCAGCGTCCCGCCCGCGCTCTCGAACAGCTCAGCGAAGGGATAGCCCCGCGGGGCCAGCAGCTCGAAACCGTAGTCGTTCACCGACACCGTGATCGTGGCCGCCTCGATCCGGGTCAGCCGGCCCGCCCAGAGGAAGCCGAGACCCTCATGCACGAACCGCCCCTCGAAGGGGTAGGCATAGAGGTGGCTGCCCTCGCGGCTGCGGGTGATCTCCACCAGGAACTGGTCGGCTCTCGGCAACGCCGAGAGGTCCTGCTGGCGGCGCAGCAGGGGCTCGAGGGCGCGCAGTTCCGGGGTGTCGAGGTGGGTGCCGCCTCCCTCCAGGGCCCGCGCGCAGCGGTCCACCTCCTGGCGCAGATGGACGCCGAGCAGATCGGAGAGCGCCATCTGGCCGCCGGCCCAGGCCGGCACCAGCCGGCTTCGGCGGCGGCTGGCCTTCACCAGGGCAGTCATCTCGCGCAGGCGCACGAACTCCAGCTGCCGCCCGGCGAAGAAGAACCCATCGCCGGGCTTGAGGCGGCTCACGAAGCTTTCCTCCACGTGGCCGAGCGTGGCGCCGCGGACCACCTTGATCGTGATGGAGTGGCTGGCGGTGATCGTGCCGATGTTGAGCC
>CAYGQY010000404.1:0-2326 GCA_964352195.1 uncultured bacterium | reverse complement strand
TTGCTGGTGATGTCGAGCACCACGCGGTTCACGCCCTTCACCTCATTGACGATCCGATTCGAAATCCGCTCGAGCAGGTCGTAGGGAAGGCGGGACCAGTCGGCGGTCATGCCGTCCTCGGAGGAGACACAGCGCAGCACCACCGGATAGGCATAGGTGCGCTTGTCCCCCATCACCCCGACGCTGCGCACCGGCAGCAGCACGGCGAAGGCCTGCCAGATCTCGTGATACAGGCCCGCCCGCAGGACCTCCTCCCGCACGATCAGATCGGCGTCCCGGAGAATGTTGAGCTTCTCGGCGCTCACCTCCCCGAGGATGCGGATGGCCAGACCCGGCCCGGGGAAGGGGTGGCGACGCACGATCTCCTCGGGCAACCCCAGGCTTCGCCCCACCTTGCGCACCTCGTCCTTGAACAGCCGGCGCAGGGGTTCCACCAGCTTGAACTGCAGATCCTTCGGCAGACCCCCCACGTTGTGGTGGCTCTTGATCTTCACCGCGACGCGCTCTCCGGTCTTGGGGTCCACATTCGTGCCGGCCGATTCGATCACGTCGGGGTAGAGCGTGCCCTGGGCAAGGTAATCGAAGGGTCCCAGCCGCTTGCTCTCCTCCTCGAACACACGGATGAATTCAGCGCCGATGATCTTGCGCTTGAGTTCGGGATCAGAGACGCCATCGAGCCGGGCCAGAAATCGCTCTCGGGCATTGATGTATTCGACACGGATATGAAACTGGCGATCGAAGAACTCGGTCAGAAACTCCGGCTCCCCCTTCCGCATGAATCCCTGATCGATGAACATGCAGGTGAGCTGGTCGCCGATCGCCCTGTGGAGCAGGAAGGCCAGGGTGGAGGAATCCACGCCACCGGAGAGGGCCAGCAGCACCCGTTTCGTGCCGACCCGCTCCCGCACATCCGCCACCGCCTCATCGATGAAGGCGGCCGTGGTCCAATCAGGATCGCAACCACAGATGTGATACACGAAGTTGCGGATCATCACCATGCCGCCGCTCGAATGCACCACCTCCGGATGAAACTGCACTCCATAGAGCCGGCGCCGGTGATTCGCCACCGCGGCCTCGGGGGTGTTGGCGGTGTGGGCCAGGCGGACGAAACCCTCCGGCAGGGCCTGCACCGAATCGCCGTGGCTCATCCACATCGTGGAGCCATGCTCCACATTGGTGAGCAGATCAATCGGGTCATCGACATACAGCGGCGCCTTGCCGTATTCCCCCCGGCCGGCAGCCTCCACCTGCCCGCCGAGCTGCTGCACCATCAGCTGCATGCCGTAGCAGACCCCCAGCACGGGAATGTCGAGGTTCCAGAGGGCGGGATCGCACAACGGCGCCCCCTCCTCGTAAACGGAACTGGGCCCCCCGCTGAGGATGATCCCCCGGGGTGCGATGCGCCGCAATTCCTCAGCGGTGGTGGCGTAGCCCAGCACCAGGGAATAGACCTCGGTCTCGCGGATGCGGCGCGCGATCAGCTCCGAGTACTGGGAGCCGAAATCAAGGATGACGATGGCGGGATGACGGGAACCGTCCGGCTGGGCCGTCGACGGTGCGGGGTGGGACATAGCGACCGGAGGGCTTCCTGCGTGGCGCCGTACCGGGGCCGTCGTCCCTGGGCAGGCCATTGGGCTCACCCTAGAGGGTGCCCGAAAGCCTCCAGCAGCTCCGCGCCGCAGGGGCCGACGCCACTCAGCCGTCTCTGGCGATCGAACAGGGCGGCCCCGATCCGCAGCGGAACCTGGCCGTAGCGGAGCAGGTAGGCCTGGCTGCGCCGCTCGACCTCCAGAGCCAGCCGCCGCACCAGGCGGCCAGCCCGTTCCGGGTCGGTGGCGGCCAGCTGCGTCAGGGCGTCCTCCACCGTGGGGGCCCCATGCAGACGGGCGAGCCCGGCTCCGGCCACACCCTCCAGAGCCGCCAGGGCGGTGAGCACTTCGGCGCGACCGTCCGCCAGGTGGTGATGGGTGTGAAAGATCCCGCCGGCCAGCTTGATCAGCTTGCCGTGGTAGCCGAAGAGCAGCAGCCTGGCCACGCCCGCCTGTCCGGCCGCCACGATCACCGGACCGAGCCAGTTGCCCGCCTTGAGCAGCAGCTCCGGCGGGATCCCGAGACGGGGGGCCAGATCGAGCCCGTTCTCACCGATCACCAGCACCAGATCCCCGCCGAAACGGGGATTCGCCGCCCGGGCCCTCAACTCAGCCAGGCACTCCTGCAGCTGGTCGGGAGCGGCGCTGCGCTGCACCTCCGCCTGGGTCCCGATCAGGGCGAGGCCATCCACCACCCCGAAGGCGGCATTGCTGGTGCGTGCGGCCAGGGACCGTCC
>CAYGQY010000403.1:1434-2330 GCA_964352195.1 uncultured bacterium | reverse complement strand
CGGGCTGTTCGGGTTCCTGATCCTGATGACCATCGCCGGGGTGCTGGTCAATGCCCTGCGCGGCGGCGGCGGCGGACCTGCCCTGCCGGCGGGCCGTGGTGGGGGCTCCTATGCCCAGCGTCCCGACGGCCCGGTCACGATCGCCCAGCTCCAGGTGGGGCTGCTGGCCTCCGCCCGCGATCTGCAGAGCGATCTGCGCCGCCTGGCCGCCAGCGCCGACACCTCCAACAACACCGGGCTGCAGCGGGTGCTGCAGGAAACCAGCCTGGCCCTGCTGCGCCACCCCGATCTCTGGGTCTACGCCAATGGGGAACTGGGCCAGGTGCCCTTCCCCAGCGCCGAGTCCACCTTCAACCGGCTGTCGATGACCGAGCGCAGCAAGCTGCGCAGCGAAGTGACCGCCAACGTGGGCGGCCAGCGCTTCCAGGACAGCAGCGCGCCGGTGGGTGATTCCGATGCCACAAGCGATTTCATCGCCGTCACCCTGCTGGTGGCCAGCCGCGGGCGCATTCCGATGAAGACGGTCAACACGGCCGAGGAGCTGCGTGAGGCCCTGCGCCTGATCGCCTCGGTGTCCTCCAGCGAGCTGCTGGCCCTGGAGGTGATCTGGCAGCCCGAGGGGGAAGGGGAGGTGCTCAGCACCGAGGAGCTGCTCACGGCCTATCCCCAGCTGCAGCACCTCTGAGCCCGGAGCGCAGAATGCGCAGCGCGGCCATGGCCGCGCCGTAACCGTTGTCGATGTTGACCACGCTCAGACCCGGAGCGCAACTGGCCAGCATCCCGTGCAGGGCCGCCACCCCACCGGCGCTCACCCCGTAGCCCACCGAGACCGGCACCCCGATCACCGGCTGGCCCAGCAGGCCGGCCAGCACGGTGGGGAGCGCCCCCTCCATGCC
>CAYGQY010000403.1:0-1424 GCA_964352195.1 uncultured bacterium | reverse complement strand
GCCCGGTGTTGTTCGAGGTGTAGGCGCTGTCGATCAGCACCGAGGCATCCAGCAGCCGCGGCAGTTCCTCCAGCAGCCGGTGCAGCCCCGCCACGCCCACATCCACCACCAGTTCCGCGCTCACCCGGTGGCAGGCCAGGGCCAGCTCGGCCTCCCGGGCCACCCGCAGATCGCTGGTGCCGCCGCAGAGCACCGCCACCCGGCCCAGCGCCGGATCGGCTTCGGGCAGGCCGGTGGCCGTGAGGCAGGCGGCTTCGGGGTGGTAGCGCAGGGGAGCGGCCGGCTCGCCCCCGTTCCCCAGCTGGGAGGCTACCGCCGCCGCTTTCTCGGGGGAGACCCGGGTCACCAGGGCCAGTTCACCGGCCCGGTGGAACCGCCCCACGATGGTGGCGATCTGCTCGGCGCTCTTGTGCTCGCCCCACACCGCCTCCACCATTCCGAGCCGCTCCCGCCGGCCCAGATCGAGGCGGGCGAGGGGATCGCCGGCGGAACCGATCCCGCCGGCACCGGCGCCGCCACCGCTCACAGAACCTCGAGCTCCTCGCTCGAGAGCAGCGGGAAGGGATTGCCGTCCGCGGTGCCGGTGAGCTGACGGGCGGCGGCTTCGAAGCGCTTCTGCATCGGCTCGAGGTCGACGTCCGTGATGGCGTGCCACTGGCGGCGGCTGGCCCAGCGGATCAGCAGCACGCCCTGCTGACGCTGGGGATCCCAGAGCTCCTGGCGGCCCTCGAAACCGGGCTGGCGCCGCAGCCAGGGCTCCCAGCTCTGGCGCTCCGCCCGCAGCCAGGCCTGCTGCTGCCCGGCCGGCACGGCCAGCCGCAGCACCTCCAGCACGGGGCCGCCGCTGGCTTCGGCGGCCGCCGCCGCTCCCGGTTGCAACAGGACCATCAGCAGGACGGCCAGAAGGGCGAGCCTAGGCAGGGTGCCCGGGCCCCGGTGTGGGCGGCTCGTCATGGGGTGGGGCTTCGCTGCAGCAGGGCAACGGCATGGCAGGCGATCCCTTCTTCGCGGCCGGTGGGGCCGAGGCGTTCGTTGGTGGTGGCCTTGACCCCCACCCGCTCGGCGTCCACCCCCAGGTGCGCGGCCAGGGCCGCGCGCATCGCCCCGATGTGGGGTTTGAGCTTGGGGCGCTCCGCCACCACCACCGCATCCACGTTCACCACCGCCCAGCCCCGCTGCCGCACCAGCTCCATCACCCGCTCCAGCAGCCCCAGGCTGTCGGCGCCGCTCCAGCGGGGGTCCTCGGGGGGGAAATGCTGACCGATGTCCCCCAGGCTGAGGGCCCCGAGCAGGGCGTCCATCAGGGCATGGACCAGCACATCGGCATCGCTGTGGCCGTCGAGCCCCAGCCCGCCCGGATGGTCGAGGGCCACGCCGCCCAGGATCAGCGGCCGCCCGCTCACCAACCGGTGGATGTCGTAGCC
>CAYGQY010000402.1:0-2337 GCA_964352195.1 uncultured bacterium | reverse complement strand
TCAGTCGTCGCCTTGACCGATGGCCCGGCGCACCCCCGCCGCCGCCGCCGCCAGGGCCCGTCCATGGCAGAGCTGGCTGCGATGGCCTTCGGCCAGACCCGGCAGCATCGGCTGCCCCTCCCGCACGCTCTCGCTCCACCAGCCATGCAGGCGGGCCACCGGCGCGATGCGGCCATCGGCCCAGGTGCGCCCGAAGGCGAGCCCCGGATCGGGGGGCAGCGGTCGCACCGGTTCCCCGGGGCGGCAGAGGCTGAGTTGAAAGCCATGGACGTAGTCAGCCTGGTTGTCACTGCCGAGGATCAAGCTGGCCTCACTGCCGTAGAGCTCCAGCCAGCAGCCCCGCCCCCCCCGGGTGACCGACGCCAGCGACAGCTGGGCCGGCACGCTCCCTCCGCCAGGGCCTTCCAGCTCCATCTGCAGCAGGGCAATGTCGTCGGCATCCACCACCGCCGTGGATCTCCCGGGCAGGCCCGCCTTGCCGGTGCTGAGGGGGCGTTCACGGATCGCGGTGGACAGGGTGGCCTCGATCTGGCGCACCGGACCGATCAACCACTCCAGGGTGTCGAAGGCGTGGGTGCCGAGCGAACCGAGCACGCCACCCCCCTGGGCGCGGCTGGAGGCCCAGCTCCAGGGACGGCCGGGGTCGGCGCGGCTGCTCATCAGCCAGTCGTAGCGGACCAGCCAGGGGGTGCCGAGAACGCCCTGGCGCAGCAGGGCGGCCAGCTGCTGGAACTGGGGAACAGCCCGGTATTCAAAATCCACTGCCACGCTGAGCCGGCGGGAGAGGGCCAGCCGTCGCAGCTCCTGCACCTGCTCGGCCTCCAGGCAGACCGGTTTCTCCAGCATCAGGTGCTTGCCGGCCTCGAGGGCAGTGCGGGCCAGGGCGAAGCGCGGTTCCGGCGGGGTGGCGATCACCACCGCCTCCACGGCCGGATCGGCCAGGAGGGCCTCGAATGCGGTGTGGCCGGGCAGGTCAGCACGGCGGCAGGCGGCCTCCAGCCGCTCCGCGCGCGGGTGCCAGAGGGCCACGGGCTCGGTGCCGACTGGCAACCGGCGGGAGGCCGGGCATCGGAGTCTTCGGGCGCTGCCGGCTGGAACCGGGTCAGCACCGAGAGCTGTCCGCCCCGACTGAGACGCAGGCTGCCCTGGTCCCACCACTGGCGTCCCGCGGCCTCGGGGGGGACCTCCTGCCAGTCCACCGGTCCGGCCCAGCCGGCCCCGGGTCCGATCGTGAGCAGAGCCAGCACGGCCCCCAGCAGAACCGCCCGCCACCACCGACCGGCTGCTGGGACCCTCATGCCGCCACCCGGGGGGCGGCGCAGCCATGCAGGCGCAGCAGACTGGCCATGGTGCCCCGCAGCCGGGGGCGGGGCACGATGTGATCGACAAAGCCATGCTCCTGCAGGTACTCCGCCGTCTGGAAGCCCTCGGGCAGCTTCTCCCGCAGGGTCTGCTCGATCACCCGACGGCCGGCGAAGCCGATCAGGGCTTTCGGCTCGGCGAGGATCAGGTCCCCCAGCATCGCGAAGCTGGCCGTGACACCGCCGGTGGTGGGGTGCGTGAGCAGGGGGATGTAGAGCAGCTCGGCCTGGCGATGGCGCTCGAGGGCCCCGGCGATCTTGGCCATCTGCATCAGGCTGAGCATCCCCTCCTGCATGCGGGCGCCACCGGAGGCGCAGACGATCAGCAGCGGCAACCCCCGGGCCGTGGCCTCCTCGGTGAGCCGGGTGAGCTTCTCCCCAACCACCGACCCCATCGATCCGCCCATGAAGCGGAAATCCATCACCCCCAGGGCCAGGGGCATATCCTCCAGCCGGCAGAGGGCGGTGAGAACCGCATCCCGCAGGCCGGTGGCCTGCTGGGAGTCCCGCAGGCGATCGGCATAACTGCGGCGATCCTTGAAGGCCAGCGGATCGGTCGGGGCGATCTCGCTGTCCAGCCACTCGACGCTGCCCTCATCGGCGAGCAGGCGCAGCCGTTCCTCGCTGTCGATGCGGAGATGGTGGCCGCAGCCACTGCAGACGCTCGCGTTGGCGATCAGGTCCTTGCGATAGACGACCAGGCCGCACTCGGGGCATTTGCTCCACAATCCATCGCCATCGTCGAGCTCCTGGGGGGCGCGGACCACGGGGGTGGTCTTGCGGCGATCGGCGAACCAGTCGAACAGGGACACGGCTGTGGGGGGTCGGTCGGAGCGTGGGGTCCATTAAAGGAGGCCCAGCCGTCCCATCCACCAGGCCTCGCCCAGCACCCAGACCGCAAGGCCTCCCGCAGCCAGGAACGGACCAAAGGGGAACGGCTGCGATGGACCCAGCCGGCCGCTCAGTCGTCCCAGCA
>CAYGQY010000401.1:0-2352 GCA_964352195.1 uncultured bacterium | reverse complement strand
GATGGTCATGGCGTGACCCTTATCGACTTGTCCTTGAAACCGGGGGAACCCCAATTTGCAAATATCCTGATTGAACCATCTCTTGCGCTCTACGAGCGCATCAATCATGGAAGAGGGGATGTAGAAGAAGCGCTGGATGATCTCGCAATACTCCGAGCGCTAGACAACGCAGATCCTGATCTTTTGGCTCAATACATGCTGGGCAACCCTCTTGCATTAGAATCAGTTGAGCTTCCTGTTCTCGACCGAGTAGGAATTCGTGATGGCTTAACTCGGTTCGAGCGATTGACTGATTGGGACTCGATCTATGTACTTATTCTGGGTGCTGTCTGCACATTTCTTGACGGCAGCGTGCAGCCCGCTAACAAGTTTGAACATTATCTAGATTGGATGATTAGAGAATTCAGGCTGTCACTGGCATGCATCGCTTACGCGATACGTCTTTTTGGCAGAATGCCGTTGTCTAAAATGATGAAGTACAGCGAATCTCAATCGACTTCCGATCGGCGAAAAGCACTTTGCAATATGACATGGGATCTTTTCCTAGTCAACCAATATCTTAAGAACTGGGCAGACCCCATGAAGATGCGGGAGGAAGTCTGTTTTACACAAGACAAGGTCGTGAAGGAATTGCTCAGACTGGCGATCAGTGTTCAGTATGCAGAGGACGTTGAGCCGCTGCTGAAATATCTACGCGTCTCAGAGGCACTGCGATGTAGAGAGTTGATTGATAGCGCGAATAATCGAGATGGTCGAGTATATCGGACGAGCGCATGGACACCAGCTTATCGAGATTGCTTAATTCTCCAACTAGAAAGCGACTTGGGCTTGAGCACAGAAAAGGCATAACATCAAGATGCAGCGGACGAGGCCAGATTGGCTGGAGAATCCATTGGGTTACTACCCGCCGCTGATCTTGAGCGTTAGAAGGATCAGAGGAACGCCGGAAGCGCCACCGTCTTGACGTTCTGACGTCGAAGCGCTAAGGTCGAGGAATGGATGAAACTAAACGGGCTACCATCTACTTTGACGCGGATGTACATCGTGCACTGCGCCTAAGAGCTGCTGCATGCAACCGCTCAATTTCGGACATGGTCAATGAAGCGGTGCGTATGACATTGGCCGAAGATGCTGATGATTTGAGAGACTCTGATCAGAGGCAAGCTGAGCCAAGCACTAGCTTCGAAGAGTTTGTCACAAGCCTAAGAGATAGTGGCCGACTATAGCCTCTCGATTAAGCCATCAGCGGCTAAAGAACTACAGGCGATATCTGACAAGGCGACGCTCACACGATTGATTGAGAAGATCAAGTCACTGGCCACTCAACCGCGACCATCAGGGTCTGAAAAGCTCGCGGGAAGGTCAAACCTTTATCGTGTCCGTCAAGGCAACTATCGGGTCGTTTACTCCGTCGATGATCAGTCGCGTGTTGTCGACGTTGTAAAGGTTGGCCACAGAAGAGATGTCTACCGATGAGTGGACCTTCTAACATCAAGATACAGAAGACGGGAGCGGTGGAAGTCGGCAATGCCCAAGTTCGCTCGCCCGCTTCTGATCTGGAGCGTTGGCCTGGCACTGCAAAGATGACTAGAGTCATGAAGATGTAACCTCAAGATCTGAAGCGAAGAAATGACTAGAGCACTAGCTTTCCTCTCAGATCCAGCATGGTGGATCAGCGCAGTTATTTTCGGCATTGCAATCAATATCCTATCTAGCTACATTAAAGAGTTTCTTGACAGGCGGCGGCATCGGCTAATTGCAAAATGGAAAGCTCAAGCTCAAGCTCGTGATCAACGACTGCAGAAGGATGTCAGGGCTATTGAAGATTCCTTTGAGGTGCGACAAGACTTCATGCTCCATCTCGCCCTTCAAGAAATTACATTCTTCAAGTTGCTACTTTTTGCAGTTCTAGGATTATTGATAGCGGTTGTGCTTGAGATCCGGATTTCGAGCTTCCCCAGCGATCCGTCCGTGTCGGGATGGGCTATTGCTCTGCGATGTTCTTATTTTGCATCAGTGCTTACACTGGTTTTGGCCTTTACGTTGGACAGGTTTGTTGCCACTTCAAGGAAGATGCTGTCACGAGTGAGGCCAGCCATCCGTAAGTAAGACTTATGGTTGCAATTAGAATGCTTATGACTTGCAGGCCAACAAGCCCCTCGAGTGGTCAGGCCACCACCATCCCTCTGCTGCGCCACCACAAGCTGCTTGCCTGCCACTCAGGGGCAGCGTTATCCGTATCCAGCAAGCCGTTGACCGGAAGCCACGTCTGGTACCGAGAAGCAGTACCATGCTGTAATGAAGCGGAAGCACCAGCGCACCCTTGAGCTGATCTTCTCTCGTCCCGTAAGC
>CAYGQY010000400.1:0-2354 GCA_964352195.1 uncultured bacterium | reverse complement strand
CTGTTCACCCGCTTCGATGACATCATCGAGATCTTCAAGCGCTATGACTGCAGCTTCTCCCTGGGTGATTCGCTGCGTCCCGGCTGCCAGCACGACGCCTCCGATGCCGCCCAGCTGGCTGAACTGAAGACCCTGGGTCAGCTCACCCGCCGCGCCTGGGAGCACGACATCCAGGTGATGGTGGAGGGTCCGGGCCATGTGCCGATGGACCAGATCGAGTTCAACGTCAAGAAGCAGATGGAGGAGTGCAGCGAGGCGCCCTTCTACGTGCTGGGCCCGCTGGTGACGGACATCGCCCCCGGCTACGACCACATCACCAGCGCCATCGGCGCCGCCCTGGCCGGCTGGCACGGCACGGCCATGCTCTGCTACGTGACCCCCAAGGAGCACCTCGGCCTGCCCAACGCCGAGGACGTGCGTGAGGGCCTGATCGCCTACAAGATCGCCGCCCACGCCGCCGACCTCGCCCGCCACCGCCCGGGAGCCCGTGATCGCGACGACGAACTCAGCCGCGCCCGCTACGCCTTCGACTGGAACAGGCAGTTCGAGCTCAGCCTGGATCCGGAGCGGGCCAAGGAATATCACGACGAAACCCTGCCGGCTGACATCTACAAGCAGGCCGAGTTCTGCTCGATGTGCGGACCCAAGCACTGCCCGATGCAGACCAAGATCACCGATGAGGATCTCGAAGGCCTCGCCGACGTGCTCGCGGAGCAGGAGAAGGCAAAGGAGGCCTTATCCACTGGCCAGCCTGTGGGGGTCTGAGACAGGAGGCGCTGGGGCCCTCCCATGCTGCACCGAATCCGGCAGCATTCACCTGAGTTTCCTTGTGGGCCAAGGTGTCATTCCTTGCTCTGGATGAACGGCCTCGAGGGTTAGGGGGACCATTCAGCTTGATGGGGCTGTCTGGCGTCAACCCTGGATTCGGACTGCAGTCGCGACAGAGCAGGCTTCACGTTGGGACGTCGAGCAACGCTGCGCGTGCTGTATCGACCTCCCCCAGCACCCTCTGGGCCTCATGCAGGCTGCTCTCCTCGACCAACAGCAGCGGCTTCCAACCGTTCCCTTGCCTCATGGGTCCAGCCGTTCAGCCAGCCATGGTGCCCAATCGACCGTGGGCTTGAACCAATGGGCATGCCGTTGTCCCCCTGCAGCCACTCCGCGTTCGCCGCCTGAATCGCTTGGAGATCCAATCCCTCCAGCTGACCATCCATGAACGCGGCGGGGGCTGGGGCCCACGCTGTTCTCGTCGAAACCCAGCCGCAAGACGCCGCAGTGGCTCTCTAGCGGAATGCTTCTGGCCTGCAGGCTCCACCTCCGGCAGGGCTTGGTGGCCCTCAGGTAGCCAGGGGATCAACGGAGCCGGCCAGAACCACGGGGAGAGAATACCAGCGGGGACGACCTCTGGGGGAATGCTCTAGCTGAAGCAGCACCAACCGTCATGGAGAACACCCCACGCCAGGTCGGACTGATCCAGCGCTACCGGGAGGAGCTACAGGTGCGGCACTACGCTCGCCGCACCGTGAACACCTACGAGCAGTGGCTGAGGCGCTTCCTGCGCTTTCACCGTCTGCGTCACCCGCGCACGATGGGTAGCGCCGAGGTGAATGCCTTCCTCAGCCACCTGGCCGTCGAGCAGCAGGTGAGCGCCTCCACCCAGAACCAGGCGCTGGCGGCGCTCCTGTTTCTCTTCCGAGAGCTTCTGGACCGGGACTTGGCGCTGGAGGGGGTGGTTCGGGCGCGTCAGCGCCCGCGGCTGCCGGTGGTGCTGACGCCGGAGGAGGTCCGAGCCGTGCTCCAACGACTGGATGGGGTGGAGGCGCTGGTGGCGGGCCTGCTCTATGGCAGCGGGCTGCGGCTGATCGAAGCCCTGCGGCTGCGGGTCCACGATCTTGACTTCAGCCGCCACGAGCTCATGGTGCGTGATGGCAAAGGGGGCAAAGATCGCCGCACCCTGCTGCCGAGCCGGATCGGAGGCCAGCTCCGAGGGCACCTGGAGGCGGTCAGGCAGACCCATCGGCAGGATCTGGCGCAAGGCTGGGGACGCGTGATGCTGCCCCATGCCCTGGGCCGTAAGTATCCAAATGCCGGCGTAGAGTGGGGCTGGCAGTGGGTGTTTCCCCAGCATCAGCGGTGGTGCGACACCTCCTCCGGCCAACAGGGCCGTCACCATCTCGACTCCAGCCTGATCCAGAAGGCGGTGCGTCGGGCCGTACTGGCGGCTGGCCTGACCAAGCCAGCCACTTGCCACACCCTCCGCCATTCGTTCGCCACCCATCTCCTTGAGCGCGGGCAGGACATTCGCACCATCCAGGAGCTTCTGGGTCACAGCGATGTCAAAACCACCATGATCT
>CAYGQY010000399.1:0-2360 GCA_964352195.1 uncultured bacterium | reverse complement strand
GCAGCGAGCAGCGGCGCTGGGAGGTGCTCTGCCTCAACGAGATGGCCCTGCACCGGGAGCCGCTCACCAGCATGTGTCACTTCGAGATCGCCATCGGCCGTCACGCGCCGGTGGACATCTCCGCCGACGGGGTGATCCTCTCCACCCCCACCGGCTCCACCGCCTATGCCCTGAGTGCCGGGGGACCGGTGATCACGCCCGACTGCCCGGTGCTGCAGCTGACCCCGATCGCCCCCCATTCGCTGGCCTCGCGGGCCCTGGTGTTCAGTGACCAGGAGCCGGTGACGATCTTCCCGGCCACGCCGGAGCGGCTGATGATGGTCGTCGATGGCAGCGCCGGCTGCTACGTGTGGCCGGAGGACCGGGTGCTGATCCGTCGCAGCGACCATTCCGCCCGCTTCGTGCGGCTGCAGGATCACGAGTTCTTCCAGGTGCTGCGCAACAAGCTGGGCTGGGGCCTGCCCCACGTCGCCAAGCCCGGCAGCCTCGAGTCGGACGGTGTCGGGGCCGGCGGGGAGGACTCGGCCGGCCGCCCTCGGCAGCGGCGATGAACGCACCGCTGATTCTGCTGGTGGGGCCGGAAGCGGAGGCGCTGGCTCCGCGGCTGGAAGCGTCCGGATACCGCACCGCGCCGGTCGGGGCACTGCCCGATCCGCCGGCCGCGGTGCTGATCTCCGGAGCCGACGGCAGCAACTGCCTGCCGGCCCTGCGGCTGGTGCTGGAGGATGTGCCCCTGCTGCTCGACATCGTTTCCGACAGCGTGGAGGGCCGCTCCCACTGCCTCAGCGCCGGCGCCGATGATTTCTGGCTGTCCTCGGCCGGCGCCAGCGATCTGCTGCTGCGCCTGCGGCTCCACCTGCAGTTGCGCCGCGGCGACAGCCCATCCCTGACGCCGCCCCTGCAGGTGGCCGATCTGCGCCTGGACCCCGGCACCCGGGTGGCACGGCGGGGCCGGCGCCTGCTCAGTCTCACCGGCCGGGAATATCAGCTGCTGCTGGCCCTGCTGCGGCAGGAGGGGGTGGTGCTGAGCCGGGAGCGGCTGCTGGAGGAGGTCTGGCGGGATCAGGAGGGGGTGGCCAGCAACGTGGTGGAGGTGTATGTGCGCTACCTGCGCCAGAAGCTGGAGGAGGGAGGCGAGCGCCGCCTGATTCACACCGTGCGGGGCCACGGCTACTGCCTCTGCGAGCGGGCACCCCGCCCGAAGCCGCCGGGCCCAGGGCCATGAACCGCTGGGTCCTGCTCGGCTCCCTGCTGCTGGGAGCCGCCCTGCCGGCTGCCGCCGCCGAAGCCCCCCAGCAGCTGCCCCTGGAGGCCCAATGGTGCCTGGAGCCCCCGGCCGAGGGGGCCGATCAGCCGGTCTGCATCGAGTTGGAGGTGGCCCGCACGCCACGCCAGCAGGCCCTCGGCCTGATGCTGCGGCCTCCCCTGGGCCCCCTGCGGGGGATGTGGTTCCCCGTCGAGCCCGCCCGGCGGCTGAGCTTCTGGATGCACCGCACCCCCAGCCCCCTGGACATGGTCTTCATCCGGGATGGCCGCATCCTGGCCATCGAGGCCGACGCCACCCCCTGCCCGCGGCTGCCTTGCCCCAGCTACGGCCCGACGGAACCCGCCGATGGGGTGGTGGAACTGCAGGCTGGGGAGGCCGCCCGTCTGGGGCTCCTCCCCGGCCAGCCGGTCCGCATCCGCTCGACGACGAACCGGCCCTGAGCCGGTCAGCCGACGCGTCGGCCCTTCAGCACCAGCAC
The DNA here is from genome assembly GCA_964352195.1 of uncultured bacterium. Lineage (GTDB taxonomy): Bacteria > Cyanobacteriota > Cyanobacteriia > PCC-6307 > Cyanobiaceae > CAYGQY01. The sequence goes on along the minus strand of CAYGQY010000399.1, from coordinate 615 downwards.
GGGGTTGAGCGGCGCCAGCCGGGTGCCGTCGGCCAGGGGGGCGCCCCGCCAGGCCTGGTGCTGGCTGACCTGTACTGCCAGGCCGGCCCCGGCCAGCAGCGGCCCCAGCTCCGCCAGCGCCTCAAGGCTGGCCAGGGGAGAGACCACCACGCCGCCGGGCCGCAGCCGCCGCAGCACCTCCGCCAGGATCGCCGCCCGCTGGCGCCCGCCGCCGCCGATCAGCACCCGGTCGGGATCCGGCAGTTCGGCGAGGGCCAGCGGCGCCTCCCCCTCCAGCACTCCCTCCGGGAGCACCCCCAGGCGCTCCGCGTTGGCGGCGATCAGGGCACCGCCGCCGCCGCGCCGCTCCAGGGCCCAGAGCCGCAACCGGGGCCGGAGCCGCAGGGCCTCCAGACCGACCGATCCCACCCCGGCTCCCACATCCCAGAGCACCCCGGTCTCCGGCAGCTCCAGATCAGCCAGCAGCTGGATCCGCACCTCCCGCTTGGTCATCAGGCCGGGCCGGTCGGCATGCTGCAGCCAGAGGCCATCCTCGAGACCGAACAGGGGGAGCTGAGCCGGGACCGGGGGGGGCGGCGGCTCGGCGATCAGCACCACCAGATGAAGCGGATCGAG
>CAYGQY010000398.1:0-2364 GCA_964352195.1 uncultured bacterium | reverse complement strand
ACCTCTTCCCGCAGGCGAGCCAGATCTGACTCGAGGGTTTCGTTGCTGTAGAGATCGCGCAGGCGGTCAAAAACACTGCGCCCCAGCACGAGACTGCGCTCGGGATGTTCAAACAGGAGATCCATCAGCTCCTCCCGGTCGAACACGAGCAATTCGGTGGGTTTCGCCGCCCGGGCCGTATGGGTGCGGCTGCGTCCGTCGATCACCTCCACCTCTCCGAAGACATGGCCGGGGCCATGGCGCCCATCCACGCCCTCACCGGTTTCCGGGTAGCAGGTCACCAGCTCGATCGCCCCTGCCCTGACGAGGTAGACGTCCTGCCCGTCGTCACCGCTCTGGTAAGCGCACTCGCCAGGATCAAGGTGAAGCTTGCGCAATGGAAGGGACGCAACAGATCGGAAGCCTAAATGGCCCCCAATCCTGAGATCCACTCGATCTTGGATCGCGCGTCAACCGGTGCTAGAGATAAGTGGTGGCCCATGGAACCCGTGTCGCAAGAAATCTCAGCACGAGTCTCAAAAGCTAGCGGTCACGGCTCAGCCAACAGCCACCGAACACCCGGCAATCCAGACATGGAGCAGGTCTCAACACCTGGACTCGAGAACTTCTGGTACGGCGTGGAGCACGCCCACGCCCTCCAGGACCAGCCCGTGTCCGTGACCCTGCTGGGCCGGCGCTTCCTGCTCTACCGAGATGGGAACGGCCAGGCCCACGCCATGGCCGATTACTGCGCCCATCGGGGAGCCAGTCTGTCCAAGGGCTGGATTGAAGGGTCGTGTGTCCGTTGTCCCTACCACGGCTGGAGTTACGACACGGAAGGGCACTGCGTCAAAATCCCGGCCGATCCAGCAGGAACGCCGATTCCCGCCCGGGCCAGGCTCGCCACCTTCCCGATCCGGGAGCAATCCGGGTTCATCTGGATCTTCCCTGGCAGCACGGACCTGGCAGCCAGCACTCCCATCCCCCCCTTCCCTGAGCTCGATCAGCCGGGCTGGCGTGCCGTGAGTGGCGAGTATGGCTGGAACGCCCACTTCAGCCGCGTTGTTGAGTCTGGCCTTGACACATCTCACGCTCCCTTTGTACACAAGCCGTTCTTTGGCAACCGGGAGGAGGCCAGCGTGGAGAGCTTGGAAATCCTGAGCGAACCGGGCCATGTCTCGACCCACCAGAAGGTGAAACCACCCAAACGAGTGGGCCTGCTCAAGTACATTGTAAAAAGAGAGAGGAGTCATTCAAGCTCAACCCTGACGGGCTATCTTCCCAACGTGAATAGAATTGCCCTGGATTTCAACTGGCGCGGCTACCAATACATTTATTTCGCCAGCAATATCCCTGTCAACGCCACCACCACCCTGACGAAATGGATCGGGGTGCGCAACTTCCTTCCCTATTCCTGGGCAGACCGAAATTCCATCCGCAACACCACAGACACCTATGAGGAAGACAGGGCCGTGGTGGAAACCCAGCCCAGGGGACCGTCCTGGACCACCCAGGGGGACGACCTGCTGCTGGCCTCCGACCAGTTGATCCTGGCCTACCGCCGGGCCCTGGCCAAGGCCTGCCCCGCGGTCGCCGCCGCTGTGTCCCCAAGCGCAGCCTGAGATGGACACCATCACAGCGCCAGCGTGGCCCACCGATTGCTGGTACGCCGTGGGACTCTCCAGCCAGTTGGGAACCCATCCCGAATCCTGTCGGTTTCAGGGTCGGGAGGTGGTGCTCGTCCGGGCTGACGATGGCGAGGTACGGGCCTATGACGGCCGCTGCGCCCATCGGGGTTGCTCCCTGGCTGGCGGCTGGACCAAGGGCGACACGCTGGTCTGCCCCTACCACGGCTGGCGCTATGACGCCCAGGGCGCCTGTGTTGAGATTCCGGCACTGCGGGCTGAGGAGTCAATCCCCCGCCAGGCGCGGCTGCGCGTGTACCCCACACGGGAGAAACATGGCTTCGTCTGGCTCTGGCTGGCGGGCGAGCACCAGACCCCCCAAGTGGAGGTTCAGGACATCCCGGAGTTGCAGGGGCTCACCCTGCGTGCCGGAGGCGACATGGCCTTCACCTACGGCACCCACTTCACCCGGACGATTGAGAACGGGATTGACCCCACCCATGCGGCCTTCGTGCATGGCAAGAGCATCGGACGGGTGGATCCAGATGCAGACTTCAGTCTGGAGCACTATCCGGTGACCGTGGTTCCAGGCAGTCTCTACGGCCAGATGCCCATCAAGGTGAAGAAGCTGAGCGGCATCACGCGGGCTCTGCTCAAAGGTGATGTCAGCAATGCCTACAAGGAGTATCGCTTCCTCCATCCCAACGTCGTCGTTTCGATCATCCACTTCGGGGCAGTCAGCCTGGCAGCGCTTCAGGCC
>CAYGQY010000397.1:0-2367 GCA_964352195.1 uncultured bacterium | reverse complement strand
CTTGCGACCGAGGTTGCGCAGTCCTTCGCGCAACGGGGCGGCGAAGTCGACCCCCTTCTGTTCAAGCCGCTGGGGCAGGTCCATGTCGAAGATCGGCGTGGTCGCCAACACCTTGGGGGTGCCTTCCGGCGCATCGCTGAGCTCGTAGCGGATCTGGTCCTGGGTGATGAAGGCGCGTTTGACGTTGCCGTCGTTCACCTGATCGATGAACAGCGAGTAGGGCACCCGGGGCACCTGCTGGGCGGCGGGGTTCGGCAGGAAGTTGCTGAACAGCAGCAACACGCCGAAACCGATCAGCACCAGGTTGATGATTCCGAACCGCCGGTTCGGGCGGTTGTCGTCCTGGCGGAGGGCCATGGGGGCTGGGGCGGCGTTGGAGACAAACTAGGCCGTGTGATCGACGCTCCGGACCGGCAGGCGGGAGTGAGAACCGAACGTCACCGCCCGGATCAGCCCATGTGCGGCCGCTACTCGCTCACCACCGGCATCGACGCCCTGCTGCCCCGGCTGGGCGGCCGCCTGCCGGGGCACCTGGCCCGCCTGCACGTGCCGCGCCCCCAGATCCGCCCCGGCGAGCCGGTGCTGGCGCTGCGCCAGGAGCATGGGGTCGTGGCCAGCGCCCTGCTGCTCTGGGGCCTGCTGCCGGAATGGGTGAAGGATCCCCTGGCGGCGCCCCGGCCCTTCAACGCCCGCAGCGAGACGGTGATGGAGAAGGCCTCCTTCCGAGGCGCCTGGCGCCACCGCCGCTGCCTCCTGCCCGCCGATGCCTTCGCCGAAACGGGCTGGACGGTTCGCCGCCGGGACGGGCGGCCGTTCTGGCTGGCCGGGTTGTGGGACCGCTGGATCGGTGCCGATGGCAGCGAGGTGGAGACCTGCTGCGTGCTCACCACGGCCCCCAATGCCCTGATCCGGCCCCTGCATCCGCGGATGCCGGTGATCCTTCCCGATGGACTGGAGGAAGCCTGGCTGGCCCCGGCCGACGGAGCGTCCCTGCGGTCGCTCGAACCGCTGCTGCAGGGCTGGGATCCGGCCGGCTGGGAGGCGTTGCCGCCGCCGGAGCGCCCGGCCCAGGGGACTCTCTTCACCTGAACCCTCCCTGGAGAGGCGCCGGGTGGTCACAATGCGGGCGCGTCCGCTGCTGCCCTTGCCCCGTCTCCCCACCCTTTCCTCCGAGGCCCGGCAGCGGCGTCGCCACCGCTTCTACGGCCATCTCCTGCTGGTGATGGTCCTGGTGATGGCGAGCCTGGCCTTGCCCCAGAGGCTCCACGGCGTCGGCGCCGTGGGCTACAACCTGGCGATCCTGCTGCTGGTGGTCGAGCTGGAGGGGGCCACCCGCCATGGGGGACGGGTCCATCCGTGGGACCTGCCCTACCGGCTGCTGGGGCTGGCCACCCTGGTCGCCCAGTGGTTCTGGTATTTCACGCCCCTGGCCAACCGCCAGAGCGGCTGGCCCCTGCTGGTGCTCACCACGGTGTTCGTGGGCTGGAGCGTGCTGCGTCTGGTGGGGTTCCTGGCGGAGGAGCGCGAGGTCAACGGCCGGGTGCTGATGGGGGCGGTGGCCGGGTATCTGCTGCTGGGCCTCACGGCAGGTCTGCTGTTCACCGCCCTCGAGACGATTCAGCCGGGCAGTTTCATCAGCCAGCACGACCCCGATGGACTGCTGAACAGCAGCCAGGCGATGGGACAGGCCAGCCCCCAGGTCTGGCAGCTGGATTTTGCCCGGCTCAACTACTTCGCCTTCGTCAGCCTGAGCACGGTGGGCTTCGGGGACGTGCTGCCGATGACGCCGCTCTCCCAGATGAGCACCGTGGTCTTCAGCGTGATCGGCCCGATCTACATGGCGGTGGTGATGGGCCTGCTGATCGGCCGTTTCACCTTCCAGCAGGAGAGCGAGGAGCAGGAGCCCCCGCCGCGTTGAGCGACCGCGGCGCGGTTCCGCTAACAAGGAGGTCGACCTCGCCTTCCGCCGCCGTGAGCCTCCAGCAGCTCGATGCCTTCCTGAGCTACGCCCGGGGCTCCCAGGCCCTGCGGGAGCAGCTCGCCCAGCCTTTGGATCTGGCCTCGTTCCTGGCCCTGGCCCAGCGGGAGGGCTTCCGCCTCGAGGAGGCCGACGTGCTCGCCGCCCAGCAACGGGAGGAGTCGGGACTCAGCGATGACGACCTGCAGCGGCGTGCCGGCATCGAGGCCCGCCGTCTGCGCAATTTCGTGCACGGCTGAGGCTCCCCCCGCTCAGCGGATCACCCCGCCCTGGGGCAACGGCAGGTTCGGCTGCCGCGATGGGCTCTGGCCCGCCAGCCAGGCGCTCAGCGCCACCAGCAGCCCCAGGGGCAGGGCCCAGCGCCAGACCCCGCCAAGGCGGATCGGCAG
>CAYGQY010000396.1:0-2400 GCA_964352195.1 uncultured bacterium | reverse complement strand
CCATGCCGGCGAGTTCGGCCGTCTCTTTCCCGAGCTCGCCGAGTTCGACCCCCTCGAGGCCGCCGCCGCCGCCGCCCCCGCCAGCGGGGCCAGCGTGCTGCTCAAGGGGGCCCGCACGGTGGTGGCGGCGGCCGATGGGCGTCGCTGGCAGCTGCGGGCGGCGGCGGCCGAGGTGGCCCGAGCGGGCCTGGGGGACGTGCTGGCCGGCTATGCGGCCGGCTGCGGCGCCCGGGCCGGGGCGGCCGGCGGCGATGATCTGCTGGCGGCCGCTGCCCTGGCCCATGCCGGGGCCGGGCTGGCCTGCGCTCGGTCCAAGGAGGGGGGCACCACCCCCCAGGCGATCGCATCCGCCCTGGCCGGGCGGGTGATGGGATCCGATGGGTTGTGATGGGGCCCTTGAATGTGGGCGAACAGACAGGGAGTCAATCCGGCCGGAATCCCAGTCCTGGCCGGCAATGTGTCGTTTTGCTCGCACAAATCCGAAAGGTTGTTGAAATCACACTGCCGGGTTGTGAGTTCATAAGAGATTGCGAACACTTTTCCGGCGTGGGCTCATGACGGCCTCGACTCTCCAGGCACACGAGAGCAGCAGACGCCGGGGGAGCGATCCGATCAGCTGGTATCTCTCCACGATCGGGCGCGTTCCCCTGCTCACTCCGGCCGAAGAGATCGAACTGGGCAATCAGGTCCAGACGATGATGCACCTGATTGCCGACGGGGGGGCGCCCGAAACCCCCACCGACCGGGAGAAGCAGATCCTGCGGATCGGCCGGCGTGCCAAGGAGCGCATGATGAAGGCCAATCTGCGGCTGGTGGTCAGCGTCGCCAAGAAGTACCAGGGCAAGGGCCTCGAGCTGCTCGACCTGATTCAGGAGGGCTCCCTGGGCCTGGAGCGGGCCGTGGAGAAATTCGATCCCACCCGGGGCTACAAGTTCTCCACCTATGCGTTCTGGTGGATCCGCCAGAGCATGACCCGGGCGATCGCCTGCCAGTCGCGCACGATCCGTCTGCCCGTGCACCTCAGCGAGCGCCTCACCGCGATCCGCCGGGTGAGCCTCGAGCTGGCCCACAAGCTGGGGGCGATGCCGAGCCGGAGTGAGATCGCCGAGGCCCTCGCCATCCCGATCGAGGAACTCGACGGGCTGCTGCGGCAGTCGCTCACCACCTCGAGCCTGGATGCGCCGGTGAACGGTGAGGAGGGCCGCAGTTTCCTGGGCGATCTGATCGCCGATCCCTCCCAGGGGGAACCGCTCGACCAGGTGGAGCGGGGCCTGCACCACGAGCAGCTGAACCGCTGGCTCGGCCACCTCAACGAGCAGGAGCGCCAGGTGCTTGAACTGCGCTTCGGTCTTGAGGGCAAGGAACGCCACACCCTGGCCGAGATCGGCCGGCTGCTGAGCGTGTCACGGGAGCGGGTGCGGCAGGTGGAGCTCAAGGCCCTGCGCCGCCTGCGCAACATCACCAGCCGCTCGGCCACGCACTTCTGAGCCCGGGCTCAATCCTCCGCCCAGATGTAGCGGGTGAGCTCGGAGGGGTCGGGCTCGGGGGCCTCCACGGCAAAGGCCACCGCATCGGCCACCTCGGCGTCGATCTCCCGTTCGATCGCCTTGAGCTCCTCGGCGCTGGCCAGCTCGTGGGTGGTGAGATGGGTGAACAGGGCTTTGATCGGATCCCGCTGGGCCCAGAACTCCTTCTCCACGTCGCTGCGCAGTTCGTCGGGATCGGCCAGGGAGTGGCCCCGGAAGCGGTAGGTGAGGCATTCCAGCAGGGTGGGACCCTCGCCGGCGCGCGCCCGCTCGACCGCCCGCTGGGCGGCGGCACGCACCGCCAGCACGTCCATCCCGTCCACCTCCTCGCCGGCCATGCCGAAACCGGCGGCCTTGCGCCAGATCTCCGGGTCGCTGGTGGCCCGGTCATGGGCCATGCCGATCGCCCACTTGTTGTTCTCGACGACGAACAGGATCGGCAGCTTCCACAGGGAGGCCATGTTCAGGCATTCGAAGAACTGGCCGTTGTTGCAGGTGCCGTCGCCGAAGAAGGCCGCCGTGACGGCGTCGCTGCTGGCATCGCCGAGGGCGTCGCGCTTGTAGCGGCTGGTGAAGGCGGCGCCCAGCGCCACCGGAATGCCCTCGCCGATGAAGGCGTAGCCGCCGAGCAGGTGGTGCTCCTTCGAGAAGAGGTGCATCGAGCCGCCCCGGCCCTTGCTGCAGCCGGTGGCCTTGCCGAACAGCTCGCTCATCACCTCCCGGGCGGGCACACCAGCGCTGAGCGCGTGCACGTGATCGCGGTAGGTACTGCAGAACCAGTCGTGCTGGGCGCGCATCGCCTTGATCACACCGGTGCTGACGGCCTCCTGGCCGTTGTAGAGGTGCACGAAGCCGAACATCTTGCCGCGGTAGT
>CAYGQY010000395.1:0-2403 GCA_964352195.1 uncultured bacterium | reverse complement strand
TCCCCCAGCTGCAGCCCCCGCTCCAGCAGCCCCAGGGGTGGCAGGGCTCCCTCCTCCGCCAGACCGATCGCACCGGCCGCGAGCTGTTCCGCGTGGGGGGCCAGGTCCTCGCCGGCGCCCTCCAGGCTGAAGCTTCCCCAGAGCAACAGTTCAAAGGGTGGCTCACCGCGCAGGCCGAGCCGCTCGGGCCGGTCCCGCCAGGTGCCGGCCCGGGGCAGCAGCGCCACGGTGCCGTAGCCGGCGGCCGCGGCGGAGCGCTGGAGCGAAACCAGGGTTTCGGCCCGGCCGTCCAGGGGGGCCTCCAGCACGCTGTGGGCATCCACCAGCGGCGGGGCCAGCAGCCAGCCGGCGGCGGGCAGGCCCTCGAGGCCGAGTGCCGCGCCCCGCTCGAGGGCCCCGGACCCGAGCGCCACGATCCGTCCCTCCTCCAGGAGCACATCCTCCTGGCGGAGGGGATGGGCCGGTCCCTCCAGCCACTGCACCGATCGCAGCAGCCGAGCGGCCATCAGAGGGCTCCGGCGGCGGTGTGATCCAGCACGCCGCCGAGGTGGGCGGTGAAGTTGAGCCCGCTCAGCACCGGCCGCGGCGCACCCTCGCCGGGCTCGGCGGGCGTCAGATCGATCACGCTCACGCCGCCGTTGCCCTGCTTGACCATCCAGATGTCGGCGGGGGTGAGGCCCAGCAGCGCGCAGAGAATCGTCTTGTTCACGGCGTCGTGGGCGACCACCAGGGCGGTGTCCTCGGGGGCGAGGCCGGCGGCGATCCGGGTCCAGGCCGCCACGGAACGGTCCCAGACCTGCTGCAGGGTTTCCCCTTCCGGCATCTGCACGGTCTGGGGAGCTCGCTTCCACTGGGCCAGCAGCTCTCCCCACTCCGCCGCGATCTCCTCCTCGAGTCGCCCTTCCCACAGCCCGTGGCCGATCTCCACCAGGTCCTCCACCTCGGTGAGCGACAGCCCCGGACGGGTGCGCAGAATCACTTCCCCCGTCTGACGGGGGCGGGCCATGGCACTGGTGTAGGCCCGCTGGATCGGCACGGGCTCCAGAAAGCGAGCGGCCGCTTCGGCCTGGAGCAGGCCGTTGGCATTGAGGGGAATGTCGATCTGACCCTGGAAGCGGCCCTGGCGGTTCCAGTCGGTTTCCCCATGGCGTACGAGCAGCAGCCGCGCCCCTGCCCCCCGGGGGGGCAGGGGCTGACCCAGATGGGCGGTGTTGTTGAGCGACTCGATCTGCACCTCCAGGTCGGAGCCGGCCTCGCGGCGCAGGTTCAGCACCGAGAGCGAGGCGTTGTCGAGGCGCAGGCGGGGAAAGGCGGAGGCCGGCAGACCGAGCAGCCGGAGCAGCAGGCAGCGCAGGATGCCGTTGTGGGCCACCACCAGGACACAGGCGGGGGACGCCCCCGGGGGATGGCGCTCCAGCAGGGTGTCCAGGAAGCGGCCGGCCTGGGCCATCAGCTCCTCGATGGGCCGGTAGCTCCGGCCATCGGCACGCTGCAGCTCCAGGGTGCCGGGGTCGAGTCGCCAGAGGCGGTGCTGGGCCGGGAACCGCTGGCGCACCTCGCGGCTCAGCAGGCCGCTCCAGGGCGCCAGGTCCACCTCCAGCAGGGTGTCCTCCGACCGGGGCGCCAGCCCCCCCCCCTGGGCGGCGAGCAGGGACCGGGCCGTGTCCCGGGCGCGACTCAGAGGCGAGGTGTAGGCCGCCGTGATCGGGAGGTCCCCCAGGGCCGCTCCGGTGCGGCGCGCCTGGTCATGGCCGACCTCGGTGAGCGAAGAGAGATCGTCCCGCCCCTGGATGCGGTGCTCGGTGTTGAAGCTGCTCAGCCCGTGGCGGACCAGCAGCAGGCGAAGGGGCACGGGCGGTGGACCGGGAGCGCCGCCATCGTATTGGAGGGGTCCGGGTTGGGCCTGGGGGGAGAATCGGGCCATCGCCGGGGGCACAGGTGTCAGCTGGAGGACGACAACGCCTGGAGGGCTGGAAGGGGGGTCTGGCCCTGGTCAGCCTGGGCCTGTGCCTGTTGCTGTGGCTCAACGGGCTGGTGGCGAGCCTGGAGCGGCCCTCCGTCGGCGGCGACCTCTCCAGGCGTCAGCTGGAGCTGGCCGTTCTGGCGGAACCTGGCCTGCCGGCCGGCCTCCGACCGGTGCTGGTGGGAACGGATCCAGAGGCGAGCCTGCTGGAGGAACTCAACCGCCAGGCCCGGGACAGGGAACCAATCGACCCCGCCGCCGGACCGGAGGGGACGTCCGAGCGCACCCGCTCCATCCTGCTCAGGGCCGTGCTGCACCTGCAGAGCGGGAACCGGGCGGAGGCCGTCCCCCTGCTCGAACGGCTCGAGCGGGAGGGTGACCCCAGGCAACGGGCCCTGAGCGCCCGGCTGCTCGATCCCCCGCCCGCGCCGGACCCGGTG
>CAYGQY010000394.1:0-2404 GCA_964352195.1 uncultured bacterium | reverse complement strand
TTGGGGTTCAGAGGGCCAGAGGCCAGGGGGCCTTTCTCAGGCGGGGGTGTCGGGCCGGCGGCCTCGCCGGCCAGGGCACTCAGGGCGGTGCCGAGCAGCAGGGGAGCCCAGAGCAGCAGGCGTTCCGGTTCGGTGAGCTCCCAGATCGGCAGGCGGGACGGGAGCACGAAGTAGAGGAAGGCCGAGCCGCTCACCAGGCGGGCCCCCCAGTGACCGTTCGGCACGGCGAAGGGGATCAGCCAACTGAAGTACCAGGCGTGGATGATCGGGGATGTGAAGAAAAGGCAAAGGAACCACCAGCGGCAGAACTGGGCGACGCTGCCGGCCCGCAGGGTGATCAGCGCCAGCAGCGGCAGCGGGGCCAGCAGAAACAGGGCGTTGGATTGGCGGGTGGCGCCCCAGAGCAAACCCACCAGATGGGGCAGCAGCTCGGCGCTGCGGCCATGGCGCACGAAGGCGGACCCGGTGGGCACCAGTGCGCAGCGGCCCGGTTCGCAGAAGGCCAGGGCCGAGGCCGCCATCGGCAGCAGCGCCAGCGCCGCCACCCCCAAAGCCAGCCCCGGGCGGCGGGCCCGCAGCGACCGCCAGACCAGGAACCCCAGCACGGGCAGGGAGATCCACTTGATGGCGATGCTGAGGCCCAGCAGCAACGCGCCCGCCAGCCAGCGCCGCTCGCCCGGTGCAGCGGGCCCGATCCGGCTGCGATCGCCCGAACCCGGAGCCGCCGCCGCCGGGTCGATCAGCAGCCAGGCCGCCACCAGCGGCAGCAGGAACCAGCTGTCGAAATGCCCGCCCCCCGCGAACACGTAGAGGATGAGCGGGTTCCAGGCGTAGAGCAGGCTCGGCCCGTGGCCGAAGCGCCGCGCCAGCAGGGCGCAGACCCCCAGATCGGCCGCCACGATCGCCAGCTTGACGGCCAGCACACTCGGTCCGCCCAGGGCCAGCAGCCGGAACAGCAGCTGGGTCAGCGGCGGATAGATCGCCGACACGTCCGGATGGTTGATCAGCCCCCACCAGCGGGCGCGGAAGGGAACCAGCACGGCGGCATCGGGGGCCAGCTCGAACGGGTTGAAGCCGAGGGTCTGGATCTGCCCTTCCCAGAGGTAGCGCCAGATGTCGTCGCCGGGCTCCATCGGCAGCAGCAGCAGCCGGCTGGCCAGCGCCACGCCCCAGAACCAGGGCGCCGCCACCACCGGGAGGCGGAAGGAGAGGGCGAAGCCCGCCAGCATCACCGCGGCCGCGAGCCAGAAGCGCGTCAGCACGGCCGGATCCGGCAGCTGCCCGAAGGGGGCCATCGCGGCGGCACCGAGGATCAGCAGGGCGGCGCTGGCTGGCAGGAGCCAGGGCGGGGCAAGGGCCATCTCAGGCCCCCCCGGGCCGCGCCCGCCGCCGCCGTTCCCCGTAGAGGCGCCCGAGTGTGCCGAGGATCGCCGCGCCGGCCCGCAGGCTGCCCACCACGGTGCCGGAGATCTTGGAGCGGCCGCCGCGGCGGGGGTGGTGCGGCACCGGCGGCTCGCAGATGCGCAGACCCGCCTCCACGGCGCGCACCTGCATCTCGATCGTCCAGCCGAAGCCGCGATCGCGCAGCCGCAGGGCCTCCAGGCTGCGGCGGCGCACCAGCCGCAGCGGGCCCAGGTCGTGGTAGCGGTGGCCCCAGCCCAGCCGGATCAGCCGGGTGGCCAGGCGGTTGCCGAAGCGCTGCACCGGTGTGAGCGCCCGGCGGCCCGCCGCCGTGGCCGCCCGGTTGCCCAGAATCAGGTCGTGGCCGGCCAGCAGGGGGCTCCAGCCGGCCACGGAAGCGAGATCGTCGCTGCCGTCGCCGTCGCAGAAGAGGATCCATTCGATCGTCTCCGGCAGCTGCATCAGCCCGCGCCAGCAGGCCCGGCCGTAGCCGGCCTCGGGTTCGCGCACCAGCTCGGCGCCGGCGGCGCTGGCCACGGCGGCGCTGGCGTCGGTGCTGCCGTTGTCGACCACCCGGATGTGCCGCAGGCCGATCGTTTGCAGCTGGCCGATCACCCCGGCGAGGGTGTCCTGCTCGTTGCGCACCGGAATGATCACCTGCACGCTCTCGAAGCCGGCGGGTCGCCGGCTGGCCAGCTCCGGCGGCAGATGGCGGAGGTCAGCGGGCTCGTCGATGTCGGTCACGGCGGGCTGGCTCGCCACCGACCAGCCCAGGGCGGCCAGCCGTTGCAGGGTGGTGGCCAGCACCGCATCGGTGCTCCAGGGCATGGCACGGAACAGGTCGGGATGCGGGCGATTCAGGCCCAGCAGGGCGTAGCCCCCATCGGCTGCGGGCACAATCGCGGCGTCGTGATTTCCCAGCTGGAGCGCTGCCTGCCGCAGCTCGGCCACACCCAGAGCGGGGCAGTCGGTGCCGATCAGGATCACCGGCCCGGGGCGGGCC
>CAYGQY010000393.1:0-2405 GCA_964352195.1 uncultured bacterium | reverse complement strand
TGTGGAGGTAGGCGGCGCGGGGGTGGGGCGGGGTGTCCATAGGTAAATGTACGGATACCTGTCCCGGTCAAACGGGTCCAGATCCGCCATGCTGATTTTCCACAGCCATGGGCAGCCCACGACCGACACATGGTGGACCCGCTCATCCTGTTCCTGTTTCTGATCTCCGGAGCGGCCACCGGCTGGCTCGGGGTCGATCTGCTGCCGGAGAGCCTGCTGCTGGAGGTCACCAACCTGGAAGGCCTGCGCTGGGTGCTGGGCGGCTTCGGAGCCTTTTTCGGGCTGCTGGCCGGCTTCTTCTTCCAGCTGCTGCGGCACCGCCTGATGCGCCAGGTGCGCTCCATGCCCACCGATCTGCTGGTCAGCCGGGCGGTGGGGCTGATCCTCGGTCTGCTGGTGGCGAACCTGCTGCTGGCGCCGATCCTGCTGCTGCCCCTCCCCTGGGAGGTGGTGTTCGTCAAACCGCTGGCGGCCGTGCTCAGCAACGTCTTCTTCGGCGTGCTCGGCTACAACCTCGCCGAGGTCCACGGCCGGACCCTGCTGCGCCTGTTCAATCCCCAGAGCGCCGAAACCCTTCTGGTGGCCGATGGTGTGCTGCAGCCGGCCAGCGCCAAGATTCTCGACACCAGCGTGATCATCGACGGGCGCATCCGGGGCCTGCTGGAGTCCGGTCTTCTGGAGGGCCAGGTGATCGTGGCCCAGGCGGTGATCGACGAGCTCCAGCAGCTGGCTGACTCGGGCAACGCCGAGAAGCGCGGCAAGGGCCGCCGCGGGCTCAATCTGCTCGCCCAGTTGCGCGAACGCTATGGGCGCCGTCTGGTGGTGAACACCACCCGCTACGAGGGATCCGGGGCGGACGACAAGCTGCTCAGGCTCACGGCCGACACCGGGGGCACCCTGCTCACCGCCGACTACAACCTGGCCAAGGTGGCGGAGGTTCAGGATCTCAAGGTGATGAACCTCAGCGCCCTGGTGATCGCCCTGCGGCCCGAAGTGCAGCCCGGCGATGCCCTGCAGCTCAAGATCGTGCGGGAAGGCAAGGAGGCCGATCAGGGCGTGGGCTATCTGGAGGACGGCACGATGGTGGTGGTGGAAGCCGCCCGCACCCGGATCGGTCAGCGGCTTCCGGTCACCGTCACCGGAGCCCTGCAGACTCCCGCCGGTCGCATGGTCTTCGCCCGGTGCGACCAGGACGGCCCCCGTCCGGCGGCCACGGTCCAGCAGCCGGCAGGCCCCCGCTAGGCTCCGGTTCAGGCCCTGAAGAGCGTGTTCTGATGTCGGTGTCGGCTCCCTACTACGGCGATTCCGCCGTGATGCGCACACCGCCGCCGGACCTGCCGTCCCTGCTGCTCAAGGAGCGCATCGTCTACCTCGGCCTGCCGCTGTTCTCCGACGACGACGCCAAGCGTCAGATGGGGATCGATGTGACCGAGCTGATTGTCGCCCAGCTTCTCTATCTGGAGTTCGACAATCCCGACAAGCCGATCTTCTTCTACATCAACTCCACCGGCACCAGCTGGTACTCCGGCGATGCGATCGGCTTCGAGACCGAGGCCTTCGCCATCTGCGACACGATCCGCTACGTCAAGCCTCCGGTTCACACGATCTGCATCGGCCAGGCGATGGGCACCGCCGCGATGATCCTGGCGTCCGGCGCCAAGGGCCACCGGGCGGCCCTGCCCCATGCCTCGATCGTGCTGCACCAACCCCGCTCCGGTGCCCGCGGCCAGGCCAGCGACATCCAGATCCGCGCCCAGGAGGTCCTTCACAACAAGCACGTGATGCTGGAGATGCTCGCCGAGACCACCGGTCGCAGCGTCGAGCAGCTCTCCAGCGACTCGGACCGGATGACCTATCTCACGCCCCGCGAAGCCCTGGAGTACGGCCTGATCGATCGGATCCTCACCTCCCAGAAGCCCCTGCCGGTGCCCCTGGCCGGCTCGGTCTGAGACCGCGACCTCCCTCGCCCCACCGTTTCCCCGTTCCCTTCCCTCCAGCAACGCCATGCCCATCGGCACCCCCAGCGTTCCCTACCGCCTGCCCGGCAGCCAGTACGAGCGCTGGGTTGACATCTACACCCGGCTCGGCGTGGAGCGGATCCTGTTTCTCGGCTCCGAGGTGAATGACGCCGTGGCCAATGCGCTGGTCGCCCAGATGCTCTACCTGGACTCCGACGACAACTCCAAGCCGATCTACGTCTACATCAACTCCCCGGGGGGATCGGTGACGGCGGGCCTGGCCATCTACGACACGATGCAGTACGTCAAGAGTGACGTGGTGACCATCTGCGTGGGCCTGGCTGCCTCCATGGGGGCCTTCCTGCTGGGCGCCGGCACCAAGGGCAAGCGGCTGGCCCTGCCCCACAGCCGGATCATGATCCACCAGCCCCTGGGCGGCACCAGCCA
>CAYGQY010000392.1:0-2413 GCA_964352195.1 uncultured bacterium | reverse complement strand
TGCGGCCCCGGCCGATCGTGGTCGGGGCCGGACCCTGCGGCTACTTCGCCGCCCTCGTCCTGGCCCAGATGGGGTTCCGGCCGCTGCTGCTCGAGCGCGGCAAGCCGGTGAAGGAGCGCACCGCCGACACCTTCGGTTTCTGGCGCGGCCAGCGACCCTTCGACCCGGAATCGAACGTGCAGTTCGGTGAGGGCGGTGCCGGCACCTTCTCCGACGGCAAGCTCTACAGCCAGGTGCGCGACCCCCGCCACCTGGGCCGCAAGGTGCTGGAGGAGCTGGTGGTCTGCGGGGCCAACCCCGAGATCCTCACCCTGCACCGGCCCCACATCGGCACCTTCAAGCTGGCCACGGTGGTTCGGGGCCTGCGGGCCCGGATCGAAGCCCTGGGGGGCGAGATCCGGTTCCACAGCAAGGTCGAGAGCCTGGAGATCGCGGGCCCGGACCCCGGCGAGCATGGGCCGGACGGGGCTGGGGAGGCGGATCGCGCTCACCGGGAGCGGCGCGTCACCGGCGTGATCCTGGCCGACGGAACCCGGCTCGCCGCCGAGCAGGTGGTGCTGGCGGTGGGCCACAGCGCCCGGGACAGCTTCGCCATGCTGCGCCGCCAGGGGGTGACGATCGAGCCGAAGCCGTTCTCGATCGGCCTGCGGATCGAGCATCCCCAGGTGTTGATCGATCGCGCCCGCTGGGGCGCCCAGGCCGGCCACCCGCGGCTGGGACCCGCCGAGTACAAGCTGGTCCACCACGCCGGCAACGGCCGCACCGTCTACAGCTTCTGCATGTGCCCGGGCGGCCTGGTGGTGGCCGCCGCCTCGGAGGCGGGCCACCTGGTGACCAACGGCATGAGCCAGCATTCCCGCAACGAACGCAACGCCAACAGCGGCATCGTGGTGGGGCTCGATCCGGCCGATCTGGCCCCCTATGGCGACGGCCCCGATGATCCGCTGGCCGGGGTCGCGTTCCAGCGCCACTGGGAGGCGAAGGCCTTCGCCCTCGGTGGCGGCACCTATCTGGCTCCGGTCCAGCGCGTCGGGGCCTTCCTCCAGGGCACCGACAGCTCCAGCGGGCCGGGCGGCCTCCAGCCCTCCTATGCCCCGGGGGTGAGACCGGCCGATCTGAGCGCCTGCCTGCCGGCCTTTGCCACCGAGGCGATCCGCGAGGCCCTCCCCGCCTTCGAGGGCTCGATTCCCGGCTTCGCCCTGGCGGAGGCCCTGCTCACCGGTGTGGAGACCCGCACCTCATCCCCCGTACGCCTGCCCCGCGGCGCCGACCTGCAGAGCATCAACACCCGCGGGCTGTTTCCGGCGGGGGAAGGGGCCGGCTATGCCGGCGGCATCCTCTCGGCCGCCATCGACGGCATCAAGGTGGCCGAAGCCGTGGCCCTGGCGGCGCTGGCGTGAACCGGCTCAGGCCTGAGCCACGATGCCGCTCCACTGGACCGCCTTCACCTGATCGCGGCGCCAGGAGTGAAACAGCAGGGGTTCGGCCACTGTGCAGAGGGGACAGACGCTGATCTGCTCGGCGGCGAGACCCTCGTTCTCCAGCTGCAGTCGGGTGGCGAGCCGGATGTCGAGGCGGTGGCGCCCGGGCAGGGGATCCTCCAGCAGGGCGCCGCGACGGCGGAGCGGATCCAGGGGATCGGCGGCGGCCTCGCCACCCAGGCTGGCCGCCACCTGGAGCGCCACCTGGGCCCCCACTGGATAGGCGGCACCCGCCACGGCCGGGCCGAGCGCCAGGCGCAGATCGGCCCGGCGGCAGCCGGCCCGCTCCATCCGCCGAATCGCCGCCGGCACGATCCGCCCCGCCACCCCACGCCAGCCGGCATGGCAGGCCGCCGCCCGGCCGCTGGCCGGATCGGCGATCAGAACGGGCGTGCAGTCGGCACCGCAGACCCAGAGGGACTGTCCCCCCGCATCGCTGACGAGGCCATCGGCCTCCGGCCAGGGCTCCGCCGCCGCCCCCGCCGCGATCACCCGGGAGCTGTGGACCTGCCGGGTGCGATGGACCGAGACCCCGGCGCTCAGGGTCCCGGCCAGCTGCTCAGGTCCGCGGCCACTCCACTGCCGAGTGAAGAACCCGTGCTCGAAGCCTTCCAGCAGGTCGGCCTGCAGGTGGTACCCCCCGTAGCTCCCGATCCAGGTCCACCCTTCGAGGTGATTGAAGCCCAGATCGGGGCGATCGAAGGGGGGATCGACGGCGTCGGCCATGGGGAGGGGTCGGGGCTCAGGCGTCCGGCAGATCGCGCAGCAGCCAGAAGCCGTCGAAACGCTCCGAGTCTTCATCGGCGCTGATCGCCAGGAACTGGAGCCCCGCACCCAGCTGCCGGGCCGCCGTGAAAGCCTCGGAGACGCCGGCCGCCTCGGCTGGCTCGAGATTCGCCAGCAGCCAGCGATCCTCCAGCCCGGCCTCCGTC
>CAYGQY010000391.1:0-2424 GCA_964352195.1 uncultured bacterium | reverse complement strand
CCCTCCGCCGGCGGACACCTGGGCCAAGCTGCTCGATGGCGGCCTCAGCCCCAAGGAACACACCCCCACCCCCCGGGGAGCGAAGGGCCGGATCATCTATTCCCGCGTCGCCGGGGTGCAGATCGGCAGCACCTGGCGCGGCACCATCACCGATCCCGGCCAGCGCTGGCTGAGTACCTCCGCCGCGCCGATTTCCTGGCCGATCGCGTCGCTGGATCGGGGCAGCCTCGGCACCGACCAGATCCAGACCGCCGAACTCAAGGCCTTCTACCCCGGCACCGCCTGGGCCGCCCACGGCAACTACGGCGTGGAATACGACATCACGCTGCCGCTGCGCAACACCAGCCCAGACCCGGTGACACTCCAGCTGGCCCTGGAATCGCCGATCAAGGGCGACCAGGCCCAGGGGGGCCTGCGCTTCAACATCACCCCCTCCAGGGCGGTGATGTTCCGGGGACCGATCGAAGTGAGCGGGCTGGATGGCCCGGGGGGCCGCCCCAGCAGCCGCCGTCGTTTTCACCTGGTGCAGCGGGCCGGCGAGGAGGGGCCGGCCCTGGGCACGGTGAGCCTGGCTCCTGGAGCCCAGCGCAACCTGCGGGTGCGCCTGATCTACCCCGCCGACGCCACCCCGCCCCAGGTGCTCAGCCTGTTGCCTGTGAAACAATCCCCTCCGACCCCAGCCAGCACTCAACCGTGACGCAAGCCCGCAAGCGCCGGGTCTTCCCCTTTACCGCCATCGTGGGCCAGGAGGAGATGAAGCTGGCCCTGCTGCTGAATGTGATCGATCCCCGCATCGGCGGGGTGATGATCATGGGCGATCGCGGCACCGGCAAGTCCACTGCGATCCGCGCCCTGGCCGATCTCCTGCCGGAGATCGATGTGGTGGCAGCTGACCCCTACAACAGTTCCCCCACCGATCCCGATCTCCAGAGCCTGGAGGTGCGCCAGCGGGCCGAGGCCGGCGAGGTCCTGCCGGTGGAGCCGCGGCAGGTGCCGATGGTGGATCTCCCCCTGGGGGCCACCGAAGACCGCCTGTGCGGCACCATCGACATCGAAAAGGCCCTCAGCGAGGGCGTGCGGGCCTTTGAGCCGGGGTTGCTGGCCAAGGCCAACCGCGGTCTGCTCTATGTCGATGAGGTGAACCTGCTCGATGATCACCTGGTCGACGTGCTGCTGGATTCGGCCGCCTCGGGCTGGAACACGGTGGAGCGGGAGGGGGTTTCGGTGCGCCATCCGGCCCGCTTCGTGCTGATCGGATCGGGCAATCCCGAGGAGGGCGAGCTCCGGCCCCAACTGCTGGATCGCTTCGGCATGAGCGTGGAGGTGCGCACCGTGCGGGATCCGGAGCTGCGGGTTCAGGTGGTGGACCAGCGCACTGGCTTCGATGCCGATCCCGATGGCTTCGGCCAGCAGCATCAAGCCAGCCAAGACAGTCTGCAGGCCCGGGTGGTGGAGGCCCAGCACCGCCTCGCCGCCGTGACGATCGACAACGAACTGCGTCTGCGGATCTCCTCGGTCTGCGGTGAGCTCGATGTCGATGGCCTGCGCGGCGACATCGTGACCAACCGGGCGGCGCGGGCCCTGGCGGCCTTCGAGGGGCGTACCGAGGTCGACGACGACGATGTGGCCCGGGTGGTGGCCTGCTGCCTGCGCCACCGGCTGCGCAAGGACCCCCTCGAGCAGATCGATTCCGGGGATCGGGTCATCCGGGTGTTCTGCCGGGTGTTCGAGCGTGGTGAGGTCGACCGGGGGGCCTTCCAGCTGGCCCTGGCGGGCTAGCCGGCTTGCGGGTCCTCGGCATCGATCCCGGCCTGGCCCGCGTCGGCTACGGCGTGATCGACACCGGACCGCCCCAGCGCCTGCTCGACTGCGGCATGATCCGCACCGATCCCTGCACCCCCGAAGGCCTGCGGCTGGTGGAGATCGGCCGTGATCTGCGCCAGCTGGTCCGCCACTGGCGGCCCCAGCTGGCCTCGGTGGAGCAGTTCTTCTTCTACCGCTCCAGCACCACGATCGCGGTGGTGCAGGCCCGTGGGGTGGTGATGATGACCCTGGCCCGGCTGCGGGTGCCGGTGGTGGAGGTGAAACCCATGCAGGTCAAGCTCGCCCTCACCGGTTCGGGCCATGCCGACAAGGATGCGGTGCTCGATGCCGTGATGCGGGAGCTCGATCTGGACCGTCCCCCCCGCCCCGACGATGCCGCCGACGCCCTGGCGGTGGCGCTCACCGGCTGGTTCCAGCGCTGATGGAGGGCGCCTCCTCCGGCGGCACCAAGCCGCGCTGGCGCGAGATCGGCCGCCGCCGCCGCCGGGAGCAGCCGGCCGCCGGGCGGGCGTTGCTGCTCCGGCGGGCCCTGGAGCTGGTGCCCCCGCTGCTGGCGCCGCTGCCTGGCCGCCGGCTGGGGCTCTCCTGGCCGTTGGCGGG
>CAYGQY010000390.1:0-2434 GCA_964352195.1 uncultured bacterium | reverse complement strand
GCCCGAAGTAGGTGAGATTCGCCACCGGCTGATCGGGGGCGTAGACGGCGAAGACCCCGCAGGCCTCCTGCATCCGGTCAGGACGCTCGATCCGGGAGGGGGCAGGAAGGGGATCCCTGGGGCCGGTGGTGTGGGGCTTGACGTGCACAGTTGCCACAGGCCCATTCACCGTTCTTTTACCTTCACATTGTGCCTCAGGTCGTTACGCCCATGCGGCGGGGCAGGGCGGCTTCATAGACATCGGCCAGCCGTTCCAGCGGCAGCTCCAGCAGGCTCACGCCATCGCGATCAAGCCGGAGCTCCGGCCCCGGATCCACCCGGCCGATCGCGGCGGCGGGCACGGCGGGACAGGCTGCCAGCCGCTCGCCCCAGGCCTCGGCCTGCTCCGGCGCCACACTGAGCAGCAGGCGAGCCCCGCCCTCGGCGAACAGGATCCGGTCGGGGCGACCGCCGGCGGAGGGCAGGGTGAGCCGGGCACCGAGGCCGGAGGCGATGCAGCTTTCGGCCAGCGCCACCGCCAGGCCGCCATCGCTGAGATCGTGGGCAGAAGCCACCAGTCCGGCGGCGATCGCCCCGCGCAGAAGGGTCTGCACCTCCCGCTCCAGCGCCAGATCGGGGCGGGGCGGGCGGCCGGTGCTCAGGCCGTGGACCCGCTCCAGATAGCTGCCGGCCGCCAGGCCACAGCGATCGTCCTCAGGGTCGGTGTCGAGGGGCAGGCCGAGCAGCCAGATGACGTCGCCGGGGCTCCGCCAGCCCAGGCCGGTGACGTGAGCCAGATCGTGGACCAGACCCACCATCCCCACCACCGGCGTGGGATGGATCGGCTGAAGGCTGCCGTCTGGGCGGCGGGTTTCGTTATAGAGGGAGACGTTGCCGCCGGTGACGGGCGTGGCCAGGGCAGCGCAGGCTTCGGAGAGGCCGCGACAGGCCTCGGCCAGCTGCCAGTAGCCCCTGGGGGTCTCCGGGGAGGGGAAATTGAGGTTGTCGGTGACGGCCAGGGGTTCGGCACCGGTGCAGCTGAGGTTGCGGGCCGCCTCGGCCACCGCCGCCAGGGCACCCCGCTGTGGATCGAGGGCCACCCAGCGGTTCGGGCAATCCACCGTGGCGGCCACGGCGCGGCGGCTCGGCTCGAGACTGCCTGAGCCCTGCTGGGGACGCAGCCGCACCACGGCGGCATCGGCCCCCCCGGGGGGCACCACGGTGTTGCCCTGCACCTGCTGGTCGTACTGGCGGTAGACCCAGCGCTTGCTGGCGATGGTGGGATCGTCGAGCAGGTGGAGCAGGACCTCGGCCCAGCTGCGTGGCTGACCGCCCACTGGGGTGATCCCTTCGGCCGTGGCCGGCGGAAGCCGATCCTCGTGCCACCCCCAGTGCTTCAGAATCTCGGCGGGAGGTTCACCCAGCAGGGTGTGGTGGTTGATCGGCGTCTCCTCGGCGAGGGCTCTGGCCGGCAGTTCGGCCGCCACGGCGCCGTGCTGCAGCACCCGCACCACGTTCTCCTCGAGCACCCGGCCCACCACCGCCGCCTGCAGGCCCCAGCGGCGGAAGCGGGCCATCAGCGCGTCCTCCCGTCCGGCCCGCACCACGAACAGCATCCGCTCCTGGGATTCCGAGAGCAGGTACTCATAGGCGCTCATGCCACTCTCGCGGGCCGGCACCCGATCCAGATCGAGTTCCACACCCACACCCCCCTTGGCCGCCATCTCGGAGCAACTGCAGGTGAGACCGGCGGCGCCCATATCCTGAGCGGCCACCACGTCCCCGCTCCGGAAGGCCTCCAGACAGGCCTCGATCAGCCCCTTCTCCAGGAAGGGATCCCCCACCTGCACCGCAGGGCGGTCATCGAGGGAAGTGTCGCTGAGTTCGGCGCTGGCGAAGCTGGCCCCACCCATGCCGTCCCGGCCTGTGGTGCTGCCCACATAGATCACCGGATTGCCGATCCCCGCCGCCCCCGAGCAGACGATCTCGTCGGTTTCCATGAGGCCCAGGGCCATGGCATTGACCAGGGGATTGCCGGCGTAGCTGGGATCGAAGGCCACCTCACCCCCCACGGTGGGCACACCGACACAGTTGCCGTAATGGGCGATGCCGGCCACCACACCCTCCAGGAGACCGACATTGCGGGGATCCTCGAGGGGCCCGAACCGGAGGGCATTGAGCAGGGCGATCGGGCGGGCCCCCATGGTGAAGATGTCCCGCAGGATGCCGCCGACCCCCGTGGCCGCCCCCTGGAACGGTTCGAGGGCCGAGGGGTGGTTGTGGCTCTCGATCTTGAAAGCCAGGCGCTGCCCCTCCCCGAGATCCACCACTCCGGCGTTCTCCCCCGGACCCACCAGGATGCGGGGCCCGGTGGTGGGAAAGCCCTGGAGGAGGGGCCTGGAGTTGCGGTAGCAGCAGTGCTCCGACCACATCACGCCGAACATGCCCAGCTCGG
>CAYGQY010000389.1:0-2446 GCA_964352195.1 uncultured bacterium | reverse complement strand
TTGTGATCCTATTCCTATGTATCTAGCTAGATCGGCAAGAGCTTGCTCAAACTGGTTGGCCGTGGCCTCAGGGGTTAAGCATGAAACGGTCTCTTCAAATGAACTTAGCAAGCCAAGCCGCATTTGATAACTTTCAATCTGTTGGCATATTGCTTGCTCCTGACCAGAGGGTAAAATTAAGGGCCGATAAGGTGGCCTAGCAAGGGGGCGGGTGAGATTTGGATTCGTTGCAAAAGCCTGCAGTTGATAGTTCTGCCCTAGTTCACTATTCCCCCAATTAAAAGCTATCTTGGCAGATAGCTGTAGCAGCCAGCCCCCCCCTGCGTCAGGAAAGAAGTCTGCTCGGTCTGACCCATCCACCAGGGGGCCAAACCGAGGACCATGAAACCGATCTATGACCAGGCCATGCGGGCCGAGATCCGCAATCGCATGAGCCCGCCCAACCGGGAGAGCGTGGCCGAGATCGCTCGCTCCACCGGCATCACCGCCCAGACCCTCTACAACTGGCGCAGTCAGTGGCAGAAAGAGGGCCAGCTGGTGCCGGCCACCAGCAAGCCGCCGGAGCAGTGGGGCGCATCGGACAAGCTGGCCGCTGTGATCCAGGCCGCAGGCCTCAATGGCCCCGATCTCGGCGCCTACTGCCGCGAGCGTGGGCTCTATCCCAAGCAGCTTGCCCGCTGGCGCCAGGCGGCAGAGGATGCGAATGGTCCCAGCGCACCGACCATGACCGACCACAGGGATCTACAGCGCAAAAACCAGGAACAGGCCCGCCAGATCCGGCGCCTGGAACGTGAGTTGCAGAAGAAAGAAAAAGCTCTTTCGGAGGCGGCAACATTGCTGATGCTCTCAAAAAAGCTCGATCAGCTTTGGCTGCGAGAAGAGGAGTCCTGATTCCGCCAGAGCAGAGAAATAAGGCCATGGAGTTTCTCTATGAAGGCCTCAATGCAGGAGCTTCCATCAAGGCCGTTGCAGATCTAATCGGCATCTGTTCACGCACACTGCGGCGCTGGGGGCTTGATATCAGCGGCCAGGGATTCAGTGTCGATCGCCGCAAGGGTGCCCCACGTGAGGTGGCTCACAGATTCACGACAAAAGAGAGGCAGCGGGTGATTGACTCCGTCAATGATCCGCGCTTTGCCGATCTTACGCCTGCTCAGATCGTGGCCATTCTTGCTGAGGAGAGAATGTATGTGGGTTCAGAGTCGACGATCTATCGCATCATGCGGCAGGAAGGCCTGCTGAACCATCGTGGCAGGACTCGCTCTCCCCGCGAGCCAAGGCCAGCCCCGGCGCTGGAAGCAACAGGAGTCAACCAAGTGCTGGCCTGGGATATCACCCTGTTGCCCGGCCATATCAAGGGGCAGTTCTACTATCTCTACATGGTGATGGATGTGTGGAGCCGCCGCATCCTTGGGGTGGAAGTGCATGAGCGCGAATGCAGCGTTCTGGCCAGCGCATTCTTTGATCGCATCTGCCGCGATGAAGGAATCAGCAAAGAGACCGCTGCGGTCCTGCACTCGGACAATGGCGCCCCCATGCGCTCATTCACCTTGGCGGCCAAGATGGCGGAGCTGGGCGTCTCGCTCTCGTTCTCGAGGCCACGTGTGAGCAACGACAATGCCTATGCCGAGTCGTGGTTTCGCACGATGAAATACCACCAGAGTTATCCGCTACGGCGCTTCCGGGAACTGCTCTCGGTAAAAGCCTGGGTGGATGGCTTTGTCGGCTGGTACAACGCTGAGCACCGGCATAGCGGCATCAAGTATGTGACGCCCAATCAGCGGCACTACGGCCAGGCCGATGCGATCTGCGCGATCCGTCAGCAGACCTACGAAGAAGCTCGGCAGAAGAATCCGCAGCGCTGGAGTCGTCACATCCGTGACTGGAGCCAGCCACAGGTTGTGAGCATCAACCATCCACGACCGCAGACACCTGTCGCGGCTTGACCCTCAACAATCCAGGCCCCCGTGGCTGTCCGATGGCGCCCCTCGGTGGGCGCGATCGGCAACAGCCGCGATCAGGGGCCGGCAGCTCCATCCTCAACCACAGTCCCGTATCGAGATGATGACAACGATCGAGCCTCGCGGCCCTGATCCTTAACCCGCAGTACGCTCAATCACGGTGCTCAGCTCAGCACCCCGAGCGGACAACTTTCCTGATAGGTCCCGCCACGCGACTGACTATCCACTTCATAAGGGCCCTCCAAGAATTGACATAGTTTTGTCAAAGCTCTGTCATGCAGACCACGTCTCAAATGCTCAAAAGCTTTGCGCTCTACAGATGCTTGCCTTAATCTTATATCGTCTGGCGCTTCAGTGGTTACCTTATCAGCAAGTTGCTCAGCATGATACTGTATCCAATCTCTATCTCGATCTAGGCACTTGCCGGCTGTCTCGGAGAATACATGCTCATCTTCTACGCCCTTACTTATTGATAAGCCCATATC
>CAYGQY010000388.1:0-2448 GCA_964352195.1 uncultured bacterium | reverse complement strand
CCTCGGTCCCGTGCGCCTGCTGGACCCGCCGGCCGGCCTGGAGGTGGAGCTGCAACCTACCCACCCCTTCGATCTCGCGGTGGTCTGGAGCGACCCGCCCCGGCAGATGGTCTGCCTTGAGCCCTGGAGTGCCCCCCGGGGAGCCCTGGTCTCCGGGGAGCGGAGGCTGGAGGTCGAGCCGGGGGACGTGGTCGAGCTCAGCTGTCGCTACGAGGCGCGGGCCTTCCCCCCGACCTGATCAGGTCCCGTCCCGGGCCGTGAACAGGGCAACGCAGCCCCTCAGCTCCACCGTCACCTGGCGGAAGCGCCGCTCCAGTTCCTGCTGGAGGGTCCCCAGGGTGTCCTGCCGATTGGAGAAGATCCCTCTGGCGTTGTAAGCCTCCATCAACCGCCGCGCCCCCCAGGAGCGCGGGACTCGATCCCCCTGCAGCAGGGTGGATCCGAACAGGCAGGCCCCGGGCCGCATCAGCGGCTTCAGGTGGTCGAAGACCACGGCCTTTCGCGCCATGCCTCCGGGGAGGCAGTGCAGCAGGTAATTGAGTCCGATCGAATCGAACGGTTCCATGGCCAGGCTGATCGGCTCCAGCACATTGCATCGGTAGGTTTCGGGGCGATGGGGCGCAAGGGCGGCCGAGGCGGCGTTCAGGCAGTTCGGGTTCAGATCCATCAGGGCGATGCGTCGGCTCACGGAGGGAACCCGGCCGTGACGCAGGAAGTAGCCGGTTCCCACCCCCACATCGAGATGATTGGCAGTGATCGAGCGGTCGTAGAGATCCCGGAGGTGTCGGCTCGGGCATCGCCAGACCAGTTGGTTGGACAGGCCCAGCACCACCAGGTCATAGGTTCTCAGGGTGGCTGTGGTGTAGACGGCCTGGCCGGCGTTGGCCTCGGGGCTGATCGTGGCGATGGGGTCCCTCCTGAGTGCGTCCGTCACCGGTCCTCTCCACACCATCCTGGAGCGTGGACGCCGCAGGGGGGGCGCACTCGGTAGCCATCACAACAGCAGCCAGACCCCACTCGGTTGAGATTCGAGCGGCGGAAGAAGTTTCTAGGGTTCCGATCCCCTCCGGTGCGTCCCCACGCGCCTGGGGATGTCTGGTCCGAGAGAAGCTCACCGGGGTCACCCGGTTGCACGGAGGGATAAAAGCCCGGGAGACCGCCACCCCCACCTCCGTGTTGTGCCATGACCGCATCGCCAGGCCCTGAAGGGGCCTTTGACCGCCGCACCCCGGCGCCCGCTGGCCGTCAGGGCGCTGAAGCCCTGGAAAAGGAAGCCCGCCTGCCGCTCACCGGCTGGCAGCAGGAGGTGGACCAGGGCCTGCGCTACGGGCTGGAGGCGGCTGAGAGCATCGTTGACCGGCGCATCTCCACCTTCTCGCGCGGCGAGCTGCCCCACTACGCGGGCATCAACACCTTCATGAAGGCGCCCTACATCGAAGACGTCAACCGCGTCGGCGAATTCGATGTGGCGATCCTGGGGGTGCCCCACGATTCCGGCACCACCTACCGGCCCGGCACCCGCTTCGGCCCCCAGGGCATCCGCCGCATCTCGGCCCTCTACACGCCCTACAACTACGAGATGGGGGTCGACCTGCGTGAGTCGATCCGGCTCTGCGATGTGGGCGACATCTTCACGATTCCCGCCAACAACGAGAAGAGCTTCGATCAGATCTCCAAGGGCGTGGCGCACGTGTTTGCCAGCGGCGCCTTCCCGATCATCCTCGGCGGCGATCACTCGATCGGCTTTCCCACCGTGCGGGGCGTCTGCCGCCACCTGGGCGACAAGAAGGTGGGCATCATCCATTTCGATCGCCACGTCGACACCCAGGAGATCGACCTCGACGAACGCATGCACACCTGTCCGTGGTTCCACGCCACGAACATGGCCAACGCCCCGGCCGAAAACCTGGTGCAGCTGGGCATCGGCGGCTGGCAGGTGCCGCGCGAAGGGGTGAAGGTGTGCCGCGAGCGGGGCACCAACGTGCTCACCGTCACCGATATCTGCGACATGGGCCTGGAGGCGGCCGCCCAGTATGCGATCGAGCGCGCCACCGATGGCACCGACTGCGTCTACATCTCCTTCGATATCGACTGCATCGACGCCGGTTTCGTGCCCGGCACCGGCTGGCCCGAACCCGGCGGCCTGCTGCCCAGAGAAGCGCTGAAGCTGCTGGAGCTGATCGTGCGCAACGTGCCGGTCTGCGGCCTGGAGCTGGTGGAGGTGTCGCCCCCCTACGACATCAGCGACATGACCTCCCTGATGGCCACCCGGGTGATCTGCGACACCATGGCCCACCTGGTGGTGAGCGGCCAGCTGCCGCGCAAACAGAAGCCGGCCTGGCTGCATGAGGTCTGCAACATGCAGGTCGATCAGAAGTGGAGGTGAGTCATGCATGAAGTCGACATGACCCGCTGCCTGCTGCTCTCGATGGAGGAGTGGAAGCGGGG
>CAYGQY010000387.1:0-2456 GCA_964352195.1 uncultured bacterium | reverse complement strand
GGCATCAGCCGATTCGCGGCGACGATCGTGTCCCTCAGGGCCATGTTGATGCCCTGGGCCCGGATCGGGCTCATCGGATGGGCCGCATCCCCCAGCAGCAGCAGGCCGGGTCGATGCCAGCACCGGCCGAGGCCCACCTGCACCGTCAGGGCGATGGGGGCGCTGAGGGCCCGGGCTTCCCGGCGGAAATGGGCCGCCAGCCAGGCCGGGGCGAGGCCGGCGAAGGTTTCCGCCCAGGCGGGCCCACTGCGCTCGATCCGCTCCCCGGGATCCACTACCCAGCCCAGCTGCAGCTCACCAGCCCTGGCCCCGTGGAAGACGCTGCAGGCGCCGCCACGGCCGAGCAGCTGGGTGAAAACGTTGTCGCTCAGGAAGCTTGGGTGTTCCGGCAGCCGAAACCAGAGCAGGTCGATCGGGCTGCTGGATCGATCCAGCGCCAGTCCCGCTCGGGTGCGAACGGTCGAGGAGCGGCCATCACTGCCGATCACCAGGAGGGCGGGCAGACGTCGACCGCCGGCCAGGCGCACCCCCGCCACCCGGCCCCGATGCACCAGCAGGTCACGCACCGGCTGGCCGGGCAGCCAGCGGAAGTCTGGCCAGCTCTGGGCCCGCTCCAGGATCGCTTCCAGCAGGGCGGGTTGGGACACCAGGGTGCAGCGACGGCCCCCGTCGAGGGGCTCTTCGACCCGGAACAGCTCCCGGCCGTCGAGATGGAAGGACCAGCCGTCCAGGGGCCGCCGGGGGAGCTGCTCCAGCAGGGGCATCAGACCCAGCTGCTCGAGGGCCTCCAGACCGGAGGGCATCAGCGCTTCGCCCCGGAACTGCCGGGCCAGATCGCGGCTGGCCTCCACCAGAGTCACCGGCACGCCTCGCTCGGCCAGCAGCAGGGCCAGGCAGGCCCCCGCCGGACCGGCTCCCACGATGACGACGGGAAGGCGTTCAGGATTCATCGGGCCTCGCTGGCAGGGCTGGCCCGCTGGATCCCGCTGCCGCAGGTCTGGCGCATGCGCTCCAGTTTGCGCTGCAGGCGGGGGGTGACGCCCAGCTCGGCTCCCTGCCACATCCGGTCGATTTCCCGAGCGAAATGGGCGGCCAGGGGGGCCGATTCCAGGATTAGCAGCGTCTCATCGTTGACGTGGGCGGCGGCCGGACTCCAGTTGAACGAACCGGTGATGACCGTCTGGTCGTCGATCACGGCGAGCTTGTGGTGCATCTTGTCGCCCGTCGCCAGGCGGGGCGTTCCCACTCCCCCCGCCGGCTGTTCCCAGGGGGCGTTAGCGGCTTCCAGCCTGCAGAACCGGTCCGGCATGGCCAGTCCGAGCAGATCCAGCACCTCCGAGAAGCTGCGGCTGGCGAAACCGGGGTCGGCCAGCAGCCGGATCTGCACGCCTCGCGCCTGCAGTCGGGCCAGGGCATCGGCGATTCCCTGGGCGGAGAACACGAACAGAGCCATGTCCAGCCGACGGCGCGTGCCGGCCAGGCGATCCTCCAGCAGGGTGAGCCCATGGTGTGGATCCCGGCGCCGGTGGGGGGAGAACAGCACCGTCACCTGGGTCGATCCGATCGCCACCGTCTGCGCCGGGCCGCTTTCCTTGGCGAGGCCGAAGCGGCTGTCGGGAGCCCCGCCGGGGCCGTCGCCCCACATCCGCTCGAATTCCCGGCGGAAGATCCCGGCGAGCTCCCGGTTCTCGAAGCGCAGCAGGTGGTTCACGTTGCCGCGGGTGCGGGGAGCCCCCGGATCACCGTGCAGACCCGAAGCGGTGAAGTTGGCGGAGCCCGTGACCAGCCAGTGCCCATCCACCACCAGGAATTTGTGGTGCATCAGGCCACTTCCGGCGCTTCCGTCGGCCGTGTCATCGATCCGGGGCACACCGCCGCGCCCGAGAATCGCCAGGGCGTCCCCCTGCTCGCGTTCGGCCGTGTTGAGGACGCCGTCGCGGTTCCGGTCGGCCAGGGCACTCAGCTGGGCGTGGCGGGAGCGCTGGCGGCTGTCGAGATCGGCTGGGGACTGGTCGCTGAAAGGGGTGCTGTAGGTGTTCTCGAGAATCAGGCGCACCGCCACCCCCTGTCGCCGTTTCTCCACCAGGGCGTGGGCCACCCGGGGCAGGGAAAGTTCCTGCACAGCCACCAGGATCTCCTGGCGGGCGTTTCGGATGGTCTCGAGGAGTAGGGCCTCGAGGTCGTCGCCAGAGCGGCTCTGGCCATCGATCGGGCTGCGGTACTGGCGATCCGCCCGGTGGTTGAAGACCACCTCGATCCCCGCCGGCAGGGGCAGGTCGTCAGGGGGCTGGCCGAGGATTCGGGCGCGACCGGCACAACCGCCGAGGGCAAGGGCCGGCAGGAGCAGAGCGGCCATGGCCCCGTGGTGGAGCCATGGACCGGGGGTGGGGTTCGGCAAGGCTGGAGGTGGGGGGCTCCTGGAAGAGTTCCCCACTCTCCTGGCCCTGCCCTAGGAG
>CAYGQY010000386.1:0-2459 GCA_964352195.1 uncultured bacterium | reverse complement strand
GGGGCCGGCGCCAGCTCCGCGTGCTCGAGGATGGCCGCGAACTGCGCCGCTTCCCCGTGGCCGTGGGCATGCCGGGCTGGGAGACCCCGCTCGGACGGTTTTCGGTGATCGAGATGACCCCCGATCCCACCTGGAAGCACCCGGTGAGCGGCCGCCTGTTTCCGCCGGGACCGCACAATCCGCTCGGCAGCCGCTGGATCGGCTTCCACCGAGATTGCGCCGGTCGCCGAGGCTTCAATGGTCAGGAGCATCTCGAGGTCACCGGCTGCGTCAGCTCCGGGTTCCATGGCACGCCCGTCCGGGAGAGTGTCGGTCAGGCCGTCTCCCATGGTTGCGTCCGGCTGTTCGATGAACACGTGCGGGACCTGTTCGAGCTCGTCGAGATGGGCACCGAAGTCACCGTTCTTCCCTGAGCCGGGCTCCGGGCCTCCGGTCGGTGCCGTGGGCGATCCCCGTAGAGTTCGGCCCTTCGAGGCTTCTCCCCATGCGCGTGCTGTTCGCCGCCGCCGAGTGCGCCCCGATGGTCAAGGTCGGCGGCATGGGCGATGTGGTGGGGTCCCTTCCCCCGGCACTGGCCGCCCTGGGCCATGACGTGCGCATCATGCTGCCGGGGTACGGACGGCTCTGGAGTCGCCTGGCGATTCCCCCCGAGCCGATCTGGCGCGGCACAGCGATGGGCACCCCCTTCGCCATCTACGAGACCCGCCACCCGAGCAACGGACTGACCATCTATCTCGTGGGTCATCCCGTCTTCGATCCGGAGCGCATCTACGGCGGGGAAGACGAAGACTGGCGCTTCACCTTCTTCGCCAACGCCACCGCTGAATTCGCCTGGAACCACTGGAAGCCCGAAGTGCTCCATTGCCATGACTGGCACACGGGCATGATCCCGGTCTGGATGCATCAGGACCCGGAGATCAGCACCGTCTTCACGATCCACAACCTTCGGTATCAGGGGCCCTGGCGCTGGAAGCTGGATCGCATGACCTGGGTTCCCTGGTACATGCAGGGCGATCACACCATGGCGGCGGCCCTGCTCTATGCCGATCGCGTCAACGCGGTGTCCCCCACCTACGCCCGGGAGATCCTCACCCCCGACTACGGCGAGCGCCTCGACGGACTGCTGAACTTCATCTCCGGAAAGCTGCGGGGCATCCTCAACGGCATCGACACCGACGAGTGGAACCCGGCCACCGACACCACCCTGCCGGAACGGTTCACCGCCGAGGATCTGGCACCCCGGGCGCACAGCAAGCGGGCCCTGCAGGAGCGGATGGGGCTGCAGGTCCGTCCCGGCACCTACGTGATGGGCATGGTCAGCCGTCTGGTGGACCAGAAGGGGGTGGATCTGCTGCTGCAGGTGGCCGACCGG
Organism: uncultured bacterium; assembly: GCA_964352195.1. GTDB lineage: Bacteria > Cyanobacteriota > Cyanobacteriia > PCC-6307 > Cyanobiaceae > CAYGQY01. The sequence goes on along the minus strand of CAYGQY010000386.1, from coordinate 1,087 downwards.
GTGCTGGCCTACACCGACAGCCAGATCATCGTGCTGGGCACGGGTGATCGCAGCTACGAATCGGGGCTGTGGCAGATGGCGTCCCATCACCCCGGCCGCTTCGCCGTCTTCCTCACCTACGACGATGCCCTGGCCCGGCTGATCTATGCCGGGGCCGATGCCTTCCTGATGCCCAGCCGATTCGAGCCGTGCGGCATCAGCCAGATGCTGGCGATGCGCTACGGCTGCATCCCGGTGGTGCGGAAGGTGGGTGGGCTGGTGGACACGGTGCCGCCGCACGTGCCGGCCGAGCGCAGCGGCACGGGCTTCTGCTTCGATCGCTACGAGCCGATCGATTTCTACACCGCGATCGTGCGCTCCTGGGAGGCCTACCGCCACACCGACAGCTGGAGGGAGCTGCAGCGTCGCGCCATGGCGGCAGACCACAGCTGGAGTCGTTCGGCCTTCGCCTACGACGCCATGTACCGGGAGGTGCGCGGGGTGAAGGAACCCACCCCATCGCCCGCGGCAGTGGAGCAGTTCTCCCTGGGTCAGGATGCGGATCCGAGCCGGGCGCTCGAACCGGCCGGCGCCCCGTCGGCCCTGTCCCGCAACCCGATCACGAAGCTGCTGCGCCGGGGTAACGGCTGAACATGGTCTGTGGCGGTGGCTGAGCGGAGCGCCCCCGATCGCCGCGAGGGCGGTTCGGGCCTGCCCGCTCCGTACCAGAGTCCCTGGCGCCTGTTGCTCCGGGATCTGCGGGCCGTGGCCGCCAGCCTGCGGCTGGGGCTTTGGGAGCTGGGGAGACGGCAGCGCCAGGGCGATCCTCCGTTGCCCCCCTTCTGGCCCCGCTCCATCGGTGGGCTGTTCTGGCCGCTGGTGGCCGTGCTGCTGGGGCTGCTGGTGGTGGTGCTGCTGCTGGCTCCCCCCCGGGGGTGGTTCCCCGGCTCCAGTCGCGGCGGAGTCGGTGTCGATGCCCGCCCAGGTTCCGGGCCGGTCTCGGAGCCTGGGGCCCGGCCGGTTCACCTCCAGCCGTCGGATCCCGTTCCGGAGCCTTCTCTCGAGCTGGAGCCGGCTCTCCCGCCGGAGCCCGACCTCACCCTGGAGC
>CAYGQY010000385.1:334-2464 GCA_964352195.1 uncultured bacterium | reverse complement strand
GCACTTCGTCACACCTTGGCGGAGCGCGGACAGGGTCCTGTCTGGACCGTAACGGCGCCGCCCCGGATGGTGAAAGGACGGACCTCCGCCAAGGTGTGACGAAGTGCGGAGCGGCCCCGCCGCTGCGGCGATCACCCCCGCCGGCTCAACAACCTAGGATTGGCGAAGTTTTGTAACCCGGTATGGACACCAGCACCCTCCTGCTCCTCTTTCTGGCCTTTGGAGCCGCTTGCAGCAGCCTCTGGGCCTGGAAACTCGCCCAAGGCGCCACATCCAGGCAATGATGGAACGGTGAGGGGGACACCCCAGTGCCGAGTCACCGCCGATGACACCGTCCTTCGTCCAGCTGTTTCCCCTGCTCTACGGAGCCTGCTTCCTGATTCTGCTCTGGCAGGCGTTTCGGGTGATGGCCCAGGGCTTCAAGGCGGTGCCTCGTCCGGGTGATCAACCCGGACACACCCGCGGCGATCGCTCCCCGGAGCGGATCTCGGCCCAGCATGGAGAGGCCGCTGGGAGCGCCACCAACCCGAAGGGCCTCACTCCCGACCGGACCGGCCGTCTGACCATTCATCCGGAACTGCTGGATTCCGACGGCCAGCTGACCCGCGAGGATCTCCTCACCGTGCGGTTCAGTGGAGACAGCGAGGAGTCGGTCCTCCCCCCCGATTCCCCCTGAGGACCCTCCAGGCAAGGGCACCGTCGCTGCATACCCTGGTGCGGTGCTTCAGCCTGGTACAACCAGGGGGAGGACATGTGTTCCGGCGGAGGCCAACAGTTGGATCAGAGAACCCGAATCGTGGCCGCTGTGCTGCGCAGCCTCAAGCTGCCCCCACGTTTCCGACTCCATCTGATCAAGGAGGATCCGGTCCGGCTGGAACTGAGCCTCACCCCGGCCTATGGCAAGGATCCGATCCTGGTCGGTCTGGTTGAGTCCCAGGACCTGGTGGCCCGACGGGATCGCGAAGGCCGGATCCCCCGCGATCTGCCGGGAACCTGGGACTGGACGGTGCGGCACGGCAAGGTCACGACAGGGGGCTGGAACCCTTACCTGAAGGAAGCCCTACAGACGATGTTCGAGACCGGCCTGCCTGCCGTGGTCTACGAAGAGACGACCGGAGAGGACTATCACCCGGTCGATGGCGTCCGGCACGTGCGCTGAGCGCCCCCCGGACGCGGGTCTGGGGCAGCCGATCCGGGGACGCCGGGGGGGGAACCCAACGACTGGCTAAGAAACGTGGCCAAGGCCACCACCCACCACGGTCGGCGGCGTTAAAAAGGGGTCACTCCATTTCTTCCGTTTTTCTTTATGTCCTCGCTTGGCCTGTCCGTCGGGCCCCTGGTGCGGTTGCTGGCGTCCCTGGGGTTGCTCAGTACCGCCCTGCTGGCCCTGGTTCTGAAACTGGTCGGCTGAGGCCGTCCAGTTTCCCCGTGGTCCGATGAGCGCTCCGACCGGCGGCGGCAGGGAGCCGTTGCCGATCGAGCCGCTCCTTCCGCTGATCCTGGAGCGGCTTCCTGCGGGTGGCACGCTGCTCCTGCAGGCGCCACCCGGCGCCGGAAAGACCAGCCTGGTTCCATTGGCGCTGCTGCGCCACCTCCACGACTGCAGCGCCCCGAGGCTGGGAACAGCCAGGCTGGTGCTGATCCAGCCGCGCCGGCTGGCCGCCAGGGCGGCCGCCCTCAGACTGGCGGCCGCCCTGGGCGAGGAGGTCGGAGGCCGGGTCGGGTATCGGGTGCGGTTGGAGCATCGCTGCTCGGCAGCCACTGTGCTCGAGGTCATGACGGACGGACTGTTCCTGCGGCGGCTCCAGGACGACCCCTCCCTGGCGGGGGTCTGCTGTGTGATCTTCGATGAATTCCATGAGCGGCGGGCCGAGACGGATCTGGCCCTGGCCCTGCTCCGCGAAGCCCGTCCGGTGCTGGCACCGGACCTGAGGCTGCTGATCATGTCCGCCACACTCGATCTGCAACCCCTGGCGCAGAAGCTACCGGAGGCGCAGGTCCTGACCAGCGCGGGGCGCAGCCATCCGGTGGCCGTGCATCACCAGCCGGCTCGGGAACGGGAACCGCTGGATCTGCAGGTGGTGCGAGCCCTGGAGCGCCACTGGCTCGACGCAGAGGGCGAGCGGGCCA
>CAYGQY010000385.1:0-324 GCA_964352195.1 uncultured bacterium | reverse complement strand
TGCCGGGGCAGCGGGAGATCCGCAACGCCCTCGGGGCGATCCGCGGCACCAGCTGGGGGAGGGAGATCGAACTCTGTCCCTTGCACGGTGCCCTGCCCCTGGAAGCCCAGAGCCGGGCCATCGCTCCGGCCCGACAGGCGGAAGGCAAGGTGGTGCTGGCCAGTTCGATCGCCGAAAGTTCGCTCACCATCGCCGGAGTTCGTCTGGTGGTCGACAGCGGACTCAGCCGCCGCAGCCGCTTCGACCCGCGCACGGGCATGGATGCGCTGATCACCGGGCCAGCCAGCCAGGCGAGTGCCACCCAGCGCCAGGGCCGGGCCGGGC
>CAYGQY010000384.1:0-2472 GCA_964352195.1 uncultured bacterium | reverse complement strand
CTGGAGGGGTAGCCGCAGCATGGCCGTGTCCCTTGATCGCTTCAAGACGGCCCTGGCGGCGCTGATGGAACGGGCCCCCAACGATCCGCTCGAACGGGATGAATTCTTCGAAGTGACGCCCCTTCCCAGCCACGATGGTCCCTTCGAGGTGGTGCTGGTCGACGAGGAGGAGGGTGTGTTCGCCGCCCTCTACCTCGACCGGCTCTTCCGGGAAGGCGAGCATGAGGGTCTGCAGGAGGTGGAGGCGCTGGTGCCCGCCTACCTGCTCAGCCACTTCGGACTGAGCGGGGAGGAATGGAGCGCCACCGCCCCCTTCGATCTGGGCTGGCGCAGCCGGGAATTCCTCTGGTTTCAGGAATTCACCGTGCCAGGTCTCACCCCCACCTGCCGCTACGACTGAGACCCAGACCGTCAGCGGCGCCCGTTGACGATCACCGGGGTTCCGCCACCGGCCAGCGTGCCCGGCAGGGCCGGCACGACGGAGGTCTGGCCATCCCACTTATCAAGGAAGAGCTTGTAGAGCACCTGGTCATCGAGGCTGGAGTTGAGGATCTGGTAGCGCTTGGCCTCCTGATCGGCGATCTTCACTTCCGTCTGGGCCCGCAGCAGGCGCTGGTCGGCGATCTGCTTCTGCTCGATCGCGGCCCGGTACTCCTCGGCGATCTGCAGGCCGGTGAGATCGAGGCCCTGCACGATCACGTAGTTGAACTTCTTGAGTTCCTCGGCCACCTTGTCCTGGACCAGCTCGGAGATGCTGTTCCACTCCGTGGCGATGGTCACCAGCTCGTACTGCGAGAAGACCGACTTCAGGGCCTTTAGCAGCGAAGGCTGGATCACCCGCGCGTAGATCTGGGAGTTGTCGGTGGCGATCGTTTCGTAGATCCGGCCGGCCTCGGAGGGCTTGACGGCGTACTTCACCGTAGCGGTGGCCTCGATCACCTGCAGGTCCTTGGTGAGGGTGGAGAACTGCTCCGGACGCACCTGGGTGCGCACATCAAAGAACGAGGTGGCCTGGATCAGCGGCGCCTTGAAGTTGGCTCCAGGATTGCGCTGGCCCCCCGTGACCTTGCCCAGGGTGGTCACCACCGCCACCGTGCCGGCCGGCACGATGAAGATCGTCTGGGTGAGCAGGATCACCAGGGCCAGCGCCCCGGCCACGATCAGCTGAACGGTCGATCCCGGTCCATCGCCACCGGCCGGTCGCATCGAGCTCTGCATGGAGGAGGGGATCCAAGGGGATGGCAGAACCCTAGGGATCGGCGGAGACCATCCACGGATGGGAGCGGCCCGGCCACGCTTCAGGGGCCGGATCCCCGCCCGATCACCACTTGACTCTCCATCTAACTGGAGATGTAACGGTGAAGGTCCCTGCCTCCAGCGCCATGCCCGCATCCCAGCTCCCCTCCCCCGTCCGACTCCATCGCATCGCCACGGCCGACCATCTCTGCCCCTACGGCCAGCTGGCGGTGGAGCTGCTTCGGGAGCAGGGCATCCCCTTCGAGGACCATCTCCTCACCAGCGAAGAGGCTGCGGAGCAGTTCCGCTCCGTCCACGGGGTTGCCACGACGCCCCAGATCTTCGCCGGCGAGGAGAGGATCGGTGGCTACACCGACCTGGCACGGCGACTCCAGCAGACGCCCCGCAGACCTGGCGGGCGCCGTTATCGGCCCGTCATCACGGTGTTCGCCACGGCCGCCCTGATCGCCCTGGCGCTCGGCCTCGGCCCGGCGGGCTCCATGGGGGTGGCCCTGGCGCTGCTGGCGTGCCTGAAGCTGATGGATCCGGCGGCATTCCGCGCCTCCTTTCGCCGCTACAACCGGCTCAGCCAGCGGCTGGGGATATACGGCACACTCTTCCCCTATCTCGAGCTTCTGGTGGGGTTGGCCGTGCTCTCGGGCCTGGCCGCCCAGCCGGTCGGGATCCTCTCCGTGGCCATGGGCGTGGAGGGCGGCGTGTCGGTGCTTCAGGCGGTGTATGTCCGCAAGCTCGATCTCGACTGCGCCTGCGTGGGCGGGAACATCCGTACCCCACTCGGCCTGTTGAGCGTTCTGGAGAATGGGGCGATGGTGGTGATGGGTCTCGTGATGGTGCTGCGGGGATGAACGACCCACGGGCCACCTCTCACCCGCTCCGCTCCTCGATCTGCAGCACCCCCATCATCCCCCTGTCCTCATGGTCGAGGTTGTGGCAGTGGTACACGGTGCGTCCCGGAAAGGTTCGGAAGCTGACTCGCAGCCGCAGCTCCTCCCCCGCCCGCAGCAACACCGTGTCCTTCCACTGCCGCTGGGGTTCCGGGCGTCCATTGCGACTGATCACTTGAAACGGATTGATGTGCAGGTGGAAGGGATGGTCGAGGTGGGGGTCGCTGTTGACGATCAGCCAGTCTTCGGTGCTTCCCAGGGCGACCCGGGTGTCGATTCGTCCTTGGCTGAAAGCCCGGCCATTGATCAGGAAGGCCATCCCACCCCCACC
>CAYGQY010000383.1:0-2492 GCA_964352195.1 uncultured bacterium | reverse complement strand
ATGAAGTCGACATGACCCGCTGCCTGCTGCTCTCGATGGAGGAGTGGAAGCGGGGGCATGGGCCCCAGATCCCCGTGGTGGAGGCCGTGCATCTGCAGGTGGGGGAGTTCACCTGTGTGGAGCCGGAGGCGCTGCGGTTCACCTTCGCCGCCGCCATCCAGGGCACCTGGCTGGATGGCTCGACGCTCGAGATCGACACCGTTCCCCTGCGGGCCCGCTGTCTGGGTTGCAGCAGCGAGTACAGCCCCGACCCGGAGCGGGCCTACCGCTCCCCCTGCTGCGACCGGCCCATGGAGGAGATCGTCAGCGGCCGCGAGCTGCGCATCCGCTCCGTCGATTACAGCCTGCTCCAGCGGGCTCCCGAAGCCCCCGCCGTTTCCCCGCGCTGATTCCATGCACCTGCCCCTCAGCGACACCCTCGGCTTCAACCTGATGGCCGCGAACCGCCACCAGGCCGAGCACAACCGCGAGCAGTTCGAGGCCTGGACGCTGCTCTGCCTCAACGTGATGAGCAGCCCCGGCGCCGGCAAGACCTCCCTGCTGGAGCGCACGATCACGGCGCTCGCGCCGCAGCTTTCGATGGCGGTGCTGGAGGGTGACATGACCACCCAGCTCGACGCCCGGCGCCTCGAGGCCGTCGGTGTGCCGGTGGTGCCGATCACCACCGGCCGGGCCTGTCATCTCGATGCCGCGATGGTGAGCGGCGGCCTGCGCCAGCTCCAGGCGCAGCTGAACCCGGCCGCCCTCGATCTGCTCTGGGTGGAGAACGTGGGCAATCTGGTCTGCCCGGCCGAATTCGAGGTGGGGGAGCACCGCAAGGTGGCCCTGCTCAGCGTCACCGAGGGCGAGGACAAGCCGCTCAAGTATCCAGTGATGTTCCGCGAGGCCGATTGCGTGCTGATCACCAAGGTGGATCTGCTCCCCTATCTGCCGGTGGAGCTGAGCCGCATCGAAGCCCACATCCGCGCCGTCAACCCGGAAGCCGCCATCGTCCAGCTCTCGGCCAGCAGTGGCCAGGGCATGGGGGTCTGGCACCGCTGGTTGCTCGATCAGGTGCGCGCGTTCGCGGGCGAGGCCGCGACCCCTTCGCTGGCGGAGGTCCCATGACCACCCTGCACCCACTCTCCCCCATCTCCGGAGGGGACCTCAAGCTCGATCTGCTCAGCCGCGGCGTGACCATCGCCCTGGCGAGCTTCGTGGACGTGCACGGCACCTGCAAGGCCAAGGCGGTGCCGCTTGACCACTTCGAGGCGATGCTGGCCGGCTCCGAGCTGTTCACCGGAGCGGCCCTCGATGGAGTACCCCAGGACATCAGCGATGACGAGGTGGCGGCCGTTCCCGATCCCGCCTCCGCCACGGTGCTGCCCTGGCGCCGCCACGTGGTCTGGCTGGCCAGCAGTCTGCAGCTCCATGGCGAACCGTTCGAGGCCTGCTGCCGCACCATCCTCAGCCGCTCCCTGGCCGAAGCCGCCCGCCTGGGCTATCGCTTCGATCTCGGCATCGAAGCCGAGTTCTACGTGGTGCGCCGCACCGAGGACGGCCGCCTGGTGCCCGCCAGCCGCCGCGATCGGCTCGACAAGCCCTGCTACGACCTGAGCGGCCTGCTCGACAACCTCGACTGGCTTGAGGAGCTGGTGGGGGCGATGAACGAGCTGGGCTGGGGGGTCTATTCCTTCGACCACGAGGACGGCAACGGCCAGTTCGAGATCGACTTCGCCCATGCCGAAGCGATGACGATGGCGGACCGGCTCACCTACTTCCGGCTGATGGCCCGGGAGATCTGCCATCGCCACGGGCTGATCGCCAGCTTCATGCCCAAGCCGTTCGGAGATCGGACCGGCAGCGGCGCCCACTACAACCTCTCGCTGGCTGATGCCGACAGCGGCCGCAATCTCTTCGCCACCGGCCGTCCCGGCACGATCACCCCCCTGGGCGAGCACTTCGTCGCCGGAATCCTCCGCCATGCCCCGGCGATCTGCGCCGCGATTGCCCCCACCGTGAACAGCTACAAGCGGTTGGTGGCCAGGGGCGGCATGAGCGGCTTCACCTGGGCGCCGGTGTTCCTCTCCCACGGCCACAACAACCGCACCAACATGGTGCGCATTCCCTCCGCCGGCGCCCGGGTGGAATGCCGGGCCGCCGATAGTTCCGCCAACCCCTACCTGGGGGCGGCCATGATCCTGGCCGCCGGCCTGGAAGGGGTGCGCGAGGAGCTGGATCCCGGCCCGCCCAATCGGACCAACGCCTACCGCCTCAGCGCCGAGCAGCGCAGGGAGCGGGGCCTGAACACCTTGCCGAGGACCCTCGGCGAGGCAATCGAGGCGTTCGCGGCCGATCCGCTCTCCCGATCGGTGTTCGGCGAGGCCATGTTCGAGTCCTTCGTCTCGCTCAAGCGGGCCGAATGGGCCGACTACCACGGCGATGTCTCCGACTGGGAGGTGAGGCGCTACCTCGAAGCCTTCTGAAGGGCCGCCGCTCCCCTGGACCCGTCC
>CAYGQY010000382.1:0-2499 GCA_964352195.1 uncultured bacterium | reverse complement strand
CCGTGGAGGGGTGCCCAGAGGCTCTGCCTCCGGGCGGCCGGGGCCGGGGCCGTTGGCCTGCCCTCGCCCCGCTGGGGCATCGGAGGGGGAGCGGACCCAGAAGCTGCAGGCCGGCAGAAAGCCGAACAGCACGATGAGCATCGTCACCTTCAGCATCGTCAGTTCGAAGATGTTGAAGATCAACAGAAACAGGCAGCTGGCCAGCAGCGCCGGTGCGATCACCCGGGCCCTCCGGCCATCTCCGCCCGTGTCGGTGCTGGCCGGCAGCAGCCGGTTCAGACGGCCGAAGACAAGGATGGCGACCAGGGTCACGGCGGCGGCACTGATCAGTCCGGAGTCCGCGATGATCTGAACGATGAAGTTGTGGGCGTGGCTCACGGAGATTCCCACGTCCTCATCGCAGAACCGGATCCTGGCCGCCCCGTACCCCGCCCCGAAAAACCAGAAGCCCGGCTCCAGGAACGGCAGGCCGAGGTAACAGCCCAGCACCGCCAGGCGGCCGTCATCCCCAGTGGTTTTCCGTTCGCTGAACATCTGCAGCAGCCGGGTGTCGAGCCCGCTCTGGTGGAGCAGGACCAGGGCCAGGACCCCGGCTCCGAACACCAGGGCGATCCGCCGCGGGCGCCAGGCGGAGGGCCGGCCGGTCAGGGCCAGTCCGGTCCCCACCAGCAGCGGGGGCAGCAGCACGGCCAGGCGGGAGCCGGTGGCGAAGGCCGCGAGGGCGCTGGTCAGGGCCGCCAGCGTCATCAGCATCCGCAGGCGACCCCGGCTGCGGATCGCGACAGCAGCGCTCTGACACAGGGTCAGGCCGCAGAGAAAGGCCGTCTGGTTGACGCTCAGAGCGCCGACCCGGAAATACTGCCCCCCCCAGGTCTGGCCGAGGTAGCCGGACAGATCGGCCTGGCCGACCCAGATGGCCTGCAGGGAGGCGCTCAAGGGGGTGAGGTTGAAGACGAAGCCGACCACACCCGCCGCCGCGATCGCGACCAAGGAGGCCTGCCAGTGCCGCAGGGGCCGTCCCACGCCGGCCACGAAGGCCGCGATCAGCACGATGTATTCGATGTGGGAAAAGGGTTTGGGGCCCTCGTGCAGCACCACGCCCCGCAGATTCAGCAGCAGGATCAGGATCAGCACCCAGTTGAAGTTTCCGCTTCCCGGACTGATCGCCAGCCGCAGCACCAGCCAGAGCAGGGCCACCAGGGCACTGGTCGTGTCGTTCTGGGTCCAGGCCATCAACACCCCCAGGCCCAGGAGCAGGTCGCTGCCGCGCTCCAGGGGCTCGCGCCGCCGTTCGATCCAGGCCCTGGACCGTTCCAGCATGGGCTCGATCCACCAGCGGGGCGTCTCCCGCTCCGATCGGCAGAGGGGGCCGGCCTCAGGCATCGAGAGTTTCGATCGGGGCCAGGCGGGGGTCGAGGATCTTCGGCCCCATCCCCTCGAACTTCACGGCGATCGACACCTTCTCACCGGAACCGAACAGGTGGGTGATGGTGCCGACCCCGAAGCTGGCGTGGCGCAACCGCTCGCCCACCGCCCAGGGGCGGGAGGGGGCGCGCCGGCGCACCGCGTTCGTCGCCCCGCCCGCGACGCCCCCCGACTCCACCCGCCGGCTCTCCGGGCGGTCCACCCGGGTGAGGCGATCCAGGCGCTGCTCCCGTCGCAGGGCCGCGCCACCGCTGCGGGGGGTGTCACCATCCAGCAGCTCTTCGGGCAGCTCCGAGAGGAACACCGACGGCACCGCCGGCTCCCGCATGCCGCCCCAGAGCCGCCGCTCGCTGGCATGGGAGAGGAACAGCCGTTCCTTGGCGCGGGTGAGGCCCACATAGCAGAGGCGCCGCTCCTCCTCGAGGGCGGAGGGATCCTCCAGGGAGCGGTAGCTGGGGAACAGCCCCTGCTCCAGCCCCACCAGGCACACCACCGGAAACTCCAGCCCCTTGCTGGCGTGGAGGGTCATCAGGGTGACCCGGTCGGCGGCCGTGTCCTTGCTGTCGGCATCGCTGGCCAGGGCGGCGGAGGCCAGGAAGCCCTCCAGCGATCCCTCCTCGTTCTCCTCCTGGTACTGCAGGGCGGCATTCACCAGCTCCTGCAGGTTGCGGCGCCGTTCCTCCGCCTCATCGGTGCCGTCGCTGATCAGTTCGGCCAGGTAGCCGCTCTGCTCCATCACGCGCTGCACCAGCTCCGCCGGCGGCGCCTCCTGCACCCGCTCCGCCAGATCGCGGATCAGCTCGCTGAACTGCAGCAGGCCCCGGGCCGAGCGGCCCGCCAGGGAGCGCACCGCCTCCGGATCGCTCACCACCTCCCACAGGGGCAGGCCCAGCTGGGCGGCGGCATCGCTGAGCCGCTGCACGGTGGTCTTGCCGATCCCCCGTCGGGGCACATTGAGCACCCGCAGCAGGCTGACACTGTCGGCCGGGTTCACCAGCAGCCGCAGGTAGGCGAGCACATCCTTGATCTCGCGCCGGTCGTAGAAGCGCAGGCCCCCCACCACGATGTAGGGGA
>CAYGQY010000381.1:0-2507 GCA_964352195.1 uncultured bacterium | reverse complement strand
CTCCACCAGGGCGGGGGCGAGACGCAGCCCCGGCTCGCCGGTGGGGGCCTCCAGCAGCTGGGCCTGGCGGATCCGGGAGATCAGCCGGGTGGTGGTGACCCGGGTGGTGCCGATCAGTTCACCGATGCGTTCATGGGTGAGGCGGAAGGGAAGATCGCACCAGGGTCCACAGCGGCGACCGAGCCGACGCACCAGCAGGCCGAGCAGGGCGTGCAGCCGTTGCTCGGCACTGCCCAGGTGGCGGATGCGCAGCAGCTGCAGGGTCCACTCGTTGACCGGATCGAAACCGCCTTCCCCGATCGGATCGGCGTCGCTGCGGAACGAGAGCGGCGTGAGCGCCTCGACGCAGACGCCCTCGCTGCAGAGGCGATCGGTGCGGAGCTGATCCCCGGGCTGGAGGAAGGCGAGGGTCATCCCCTCGGTCTCCTCGCAGGGGCAGTAGACGCGGGCCACGCCCTCGAGCACTTCGATGCAACAGCCGGAGGGGCGCAGGGCGGGATCGAGCAGCACGGTCTGGCCGGCGGGCATGCGCACGGTGGCGAGCGGCTGATCGGGCAGGAATCGGAAGCTCACGGAGAGGGGGCTGTTGCGAATGACTCGCAATCTAAACTGTGTGGCGCCCTTTTTGCAACAGGTTCTCAAGAAGAAGGGCAGTTGAAACCCGCCCCATCGCCCCGTGCCCTCGCGATCCCCCCGGTGTGCCTTCGGTCGCCTTCCCCGGTGCCCTGAGGGCCGGTGCGGCTCCACGGATCCCCCAGGCTGGAATCGCTCTCCCCGTTCTTCCAGCCATGCTCCGACTCCACGGTGATCGCGACAGCCTGCTGGCCGCCCTGAGTGCCCACTGGGCCGATCAGCAGCTGGGTCTGGCCGCGCCCGAGCACCCCGGCGGACCGATCAGACGGGTTCGCCGGCCGCGCAACGGGGACACAGAGCCCGCACGTTGAGCACGCACTCCAGCAGCCGGAAACCCTGGGCACCGGCGGCCTCCTGACCGGCCGCAAGCACCACGGCGCTCTCGAATTCCTCCGTGCGTCCGCAGCCGACACAGACCAGGTGGTGGTGATCCCGATGGGCGTCGCTGGCCAGTTCGAAGCGCCGCCCCCCCTCGGGCAGCTCCAGTTCCCGCAGCCACTCCATCGAACTGAGCAGCCGGAGGGTGCGGTAGACGGTGGCGAGCGACACCCGCTCCTCGGACCGCAGCAGCCGCTGATGCACGTCCTCGGCGCTGAGATGGGTGCCTTCCCCGATGCGCTTGAACAGCTCCAGCACCCGCTGACGCTGGGGCGTCAGGCGCTGCCCGCGGCCATGCAGGCTGTGGCGCAGATCGGCCGCCGGCACGGGCAGGGAGGGGGAGGAAGGGGCCAACGGAGTCGGAACCGATGGGCAGGATCTCCCCATCCTAGGTGGAGCTTCTCAATACAAAGAACAGTTGCGAACGGGACTGCCCATCTCAGGGCGATCGGACCGGAGCGGCCGCAGCGGTGATCGGCTGCAGCCGCCCATCCAGCCGGGCCGTGAGGGCGGCGATCAGATCGGCCAGGCTCACCACGATCCGGTAACTCAGTGCAACCGCCAGCAGGGGGGCCTCGGCCACCTGGGTGCCCAGCCGGAGCAGCAGCACCGCTTCGAAGACCCCGAGGCCGCCGGGGGCCCCGGGCACCACCAGCCCGACGGTCCAGGCCAGGGCGAAGCCCGCCAGCCAGGGGGGCCAGCCCAGGGACAGCTGCTGGTCGAAGGCCAGCACACAGCAGGCGAACCCGGCGAAGCGGACCAGCACGAAGACCAGCTGAGCCAGCATGGGCAGCAGCGGATAGCCCGGCAGGGTGAAGGGAGATCCCGCGGCCGTGGCCTCCGGATCCTCCTGCAGCCCCATCCTCCGGACCCGTTGCCGCTCGAGGCGGCGCAGCAGGGGCTGGAACCAGCGGGGCACCGGCAGCAGCAGGGACAGGGGACCCAGCAGCGCAAGGCCGTTCTGCCAGCCTCCGGCCGGCACCAGGCCCAGGGCGGCGCAGGCCGCCAGCAGAGGGTCGAGCAGCGTGGCCGCCAGGGCCAGCTCGAGCGGCAGTGGTGCGGCCAGGGGGCCCGGATCGGAGCGGCCGACGGCATCGGAGCCGGAGGGAGGATCACCCCGTCGCAACAGCCGGACCCGGGCGGCGAGGTGCCAGATCCCGCCGGGGAGGTACTTAAGCAGATTGGTGTGCAGGTAGACCCGCACAGCCGCTCCCCAGCGCGGCCTCTGCCCCAGCCAGCGCAGGCCGGCGGCCCAGGCCACACCGTTGATCGCCAGGCTGAGCAGGCTTACACCCACTCCGATCAGGAGCCAGAGCCAGCCCTGGGAATCGAGGCGCTGGGCCAGCAGTTGCTGGGCATTGCCCCGCAGCGCCGCCAGCAGAAAGCCGAGACTGAGCAGGGTCACCCAGAGGCGAGCCCCGCCGGGCGGGCGGGGGAGTCGCCTCCCCTGAAGCCAGGTGGCGAGGCGTCGGAGGCCGGCCAGCGGGGGGGCGAGC
>CAYGQY010000380.1:1938-2509 GCA_964352195.1 uncultured bacterium | reverse complement strand
GCAGCACCTGCAGTTCGGCGCCCTGGGTGTCGACCTTGAGCAGATCCGGCGGCGGCAGCCCCTCCCGTTCCACCAGGGCCTCGAGCCGTTCGGCCTGGAGTTGGCGCGGCTCCACCCCGTCGTAGAAGCGGGTGGCCTCCCGGAAGCAGGAATCTCCGGTGCTGCCGGTGGAGTGGAACGGCACCACGGCGCTGCTGTCGGAGAGCAGGGCCTGATGGAAGGAGAGACGCCCTCCCGTGGCCAGGGGGGCGGCGTAGGGGAGGGGGTCGAACAGGCAGTAGCGGGCCCTGGGCAGCACGGCTTGCAGCTCCCGGGTCCAGCCGCCGCGGTGGCAGCCCACGTCGTAGACGGTGTGGAGCTGGAGGCCGTTGGCCAGCAGGCGGCGCAGGCAGGCCTCGATCGTGGTCTGATCGAAGAGCACCCGCAGGCTGGGATTGGCGGTGAGCAGGCGAGCGGCGGCAAAGGTGGCGGCCCGCAACCGAGGGGGGATGGTCATCGCCGGCTGCCAAGGCCAACCAGTCGCTGGGCTACGAGGGTGATCGCGGCGTCGTGGATGGCCAGAATGTTGTCG
>CAYGQY010000380.1:0-1928 GCA_964352195.1 uncultured bacterium | reverse complement strand
GTTGTCGTCCAGGCGGCGAGGCTCGTGACCCCGCCCATCCTTCTCGTAGAGAACGAGTCGTGTCGTGTCTGGATCGAACAGAGCCAGATGGTAACGACAGCCTCGGAACAGGTTCAACAGGTCCTCCTGGTCCATGGGGTCGCCAAGGCATTCGAACGACCAGACCCAGGGGGGACACTCCTTCAGCAATGAGGACGCCCCCTCAAGCACCAACCGTTCAGCGCCCTCAACGTCGAGCTTGACGTACGCCATCGGCCGCGGCCAGGCAAAGGAATCCAGCCGGCGAGTCGGGACGCGTAGTTGTCCCCCGCTTCCAGGCCCCCCGGGTGGGGTCAGTGAAGCGGTGGCATCGCCATCGCTGAGATCCAGCAGATCCTCTCCGTTCTCGTTGGCCAGAGCCATGGCATGGACATGCACGGCTTCAAAGGAATTGAGCGAGAGATTGTGACGTAACTTGCGAACATTCTCTGGGAGACACTCGAAGCCATGCACGGTCTCCGGACCGGCAATGCTGGCCATGAGCAGGGTATAGACCCCCACGTTCGCACCGATATCCACACAGAGATCTCCTGGGCGGAGGTAACGGAGCAGAAAACTCGTGGAGGGCCAATCCGGCTGGGCGTAGTAGAGACAAACCTGGCTCAACTGGGAGTTGGGGTGCAGCAGAATGCGTAGGGAATCATCCGGCCCCCATCGGATCACACGGCCGTCTGGAGGAAGAAGATTCAGCTGTTTTCGGATCTGATAGCGGAGCCAGAGCTGGCTGTGGTGCAGTTTGAGCCGCAGGGTGGAATGGGGCGGATGGCTCCAGATTCTGCGGAGGCCGTAGGGAATCAGCGAGGGCATGAACGAAGGGCCAGCGGGTCTTGCTCCCACTCCTCCAAGTCTCCGACGACAAGCTGGTTGCGATGGATGCCGCCAGGGAGGCTGTGCGCTGATGCTGGTCAGTGGCGTGCGGAGGAGCGCCAGATTGGGTGCCGCATCTGGGCCAGTTCCCTCAGGACCTGTGAGGCGTTGTCAAGTCATGGGAACCGGCTTACGATACCTGCACCTGCACCAGGGATGGAGCGGTGAATTGTTCCCACCTGTCGTCCAGGCACCGTGCCCATACGTTCAAACACCATGGCCAGCAATCCCCTGTTCACTCCGATCGAGGAGCTCGCTCAAGAGACGATTCGTGCGGGAGTCAAATTAGAGTCAGTTGATCTCTTCTATTCGACAAGCAGCTTCGGCTCGCCTGCGACTTACCAAGCGAATCTGGTGTTTAGCCAAGGATCCCTTGACGCCAATGTGACTTTGGGTGTGGCCGCCGGAGGGCCCAACGGTCGCAAACCAGCCAATCTTTTCAGCGCTCGGTATACAGTGGTCAATTCAGAAGGTGAAACAGTTGCCTTCCGTAGTGAAACGTTTCAACTCTGAATGGTTTGGCCAGCAAGTTTGGTAAGGGTGGCGTAGACATCGCCGCAAGTTCTGGCGTTACAGCCAGGCAAGCGCGTCTACATCGCCAAGCGCCAGTCTGACGTTATCCCCCTGCCCAACACCTTCAGGAAGGCTGACCATGGGAGATGAACTCGGGTCCAGTTCCTTTAGCAGAACTCCGATGATCCTGAACCGAGTGTGATCAAGCCGGGGGTGAACGTGCGTGGCATCGCGTTGCAACAGTCACGAGATGGCGCCTTCGCATGGCCTGAGGGTGATGAATCCCTTCACCCCAGAATCTCCGCCAGCCGCTCCACCGCCGCATCCCAGGTGAAGTCACGCCAACGGGGTGCCAGGGCCGAGCGCCAGGCCCGATAGTCCTCGTAGGGGGAGAGCCGGGCCACGATCCAGTTCGCCACCTCGCTCGGGCTGGGATGGGCGGAAAACAACCGGCCGCAGCCGCCATCGGGAAGGGTGGAAGCCATGCCCCCCACGGCATGGGCAATCAC
>CAYGQY010000379.1:1969-2510 GCA_964352195.1 uncultured bacterium | reverse complement strand
ACACCGGCGGCAGCAACATCCAGTTCGCGATCAACCCCGCCAACGGCGACGTGATCGTGATCGAGATGAACCCGCGCGTCAGCCGCTCCTCGGCGCTGGCCTCCAAGGCCACCGGCTTCCCGATCGCCAAGATCGCCGCCCGCCTGGCGGTGGGCTACACCCTCGACGAGATCGTCAACGACATCACCGGGGCCACGCCGGCCTGCTTCGAGCCCACGATCGATTACGTGGTCACCAAGATTCCCCGCTTCGCCTTCGAGAAGTTCCGCGGCAGCCCGGCCGTGCTGAGCACCTCAATGAAGTCGGTGGGGGAGGCGATGGCGATCGGCCGCTGCTTTGAGGAATCCTTCCAGAAGGCGGTGCGTTCGCTCGAAACCGGCCACGCTGGGTGGGGCTGCGACCGGCCCGACGAGCCCATCGAGCCCACCGATCTCGATCGGCTGCTGCGCACCCCGTCGCCCGATCGGATCTTCGCGGTGCGCGCCGCCATGGTGGCGGGCCGGGGCGATGGGGAGATCCACCGGCTGAGCGCCATCGATCC
>CAYGQY010000379.1:0-1959 GCA_964352195.1 uncultured bacterium | reverse complement strand
CGCCGCCTGATTGAGGCCGAGGTGACCCTGCTCCAGAACAGGACTCTGGACCAACTGGGCGCGGCGTCCCTGCTGGAGCTCAAGCAACTGGGCTTCTCCGACCGCCAGATCGCCTGGGCCACCGGATCCGACGAGCTCACGGTGCGGAGGACCCGCCAGGGGCTGGGGGTGAATGCCCTGTTCAAGACGGTGGACACCTGCGCGGCCGAATTCGCCTCCACCACTCCTTATCACTACGCCACCTACGAGCGCCCCCTGGAGCGGATCGGCGCCGATGGCGTCCCCATCCCTCAGCCGCCCCAGGATGAGGTTCAGCCCGAGGGACGCCGCAAGGTGATGATTCTCGGCGGGGGACCGAACCGGATCGGCCAGGGCATCGAGTTCGACTACTGCTGCTGCCACGCCTCCTTCGCCCTGCGGGCCGAGGGTTTCGCCACGGTGATGGTGAACAGCAATCCGGAAACCGTCTCCACCGACTACGACACCAGCGACCGGCTCTATTTCGAGCCCCTCACCCTCGAGGACGTGCTCAATGTGATCGAGGCGGAGCGACCGGAAGGGGTGATCGTGCAGTTCGGTGGCCAGACCCCCCTGAAGCTGGCCCTGCCCCTGCTGCGCTGGCTGGCCACGCCGGAGGGGCTGGCCAGCGGTACCCGTCTCTGGGGAACCTCACCCGAGTCGATCGATCAGGCCGAGGACCGGGAGCAGTTCGAGGCGATCCTGCGCCGTCTGGACATCCGCCAGCCCCGCAACGGTCTCGCCCGCAGCCAGGCCGAGGCCCGCGTCGTGGCGGCTCGGGTGGGCTACCCCGTGGTGGTGCGCCCCAGCTATGTGCTGGGGGGACGGGCCATGGAGGTGGTGTTCGACGAGGAGGAGCTCAACCGCTACATGCTTGAGGCGGTCCAGGTGGAGCCCGACCATCCGGTGCTGATCGATCAGTACCTCGAGAACGCCATCGAGGTGGATGTGGATGCGCTGGCCGACCGGGAGGGCCGGGTGGTGATCGGAGGCCTGATGGAGCACATCGAGCCCGCCGGCATCCATTCCGGCGACTCGGCCTGCTGTCTGCCGGCGGTGTCCCTCAGCGGGTCGTCGTTGGCGACGATTCGCCGCTGGAGCGAAGCCCTGGCCCTGGCGCTGAAGGTGACTGGCCTGATCAATCTCCAGTTCGCCGTCCAGGTCGACCCCGACGAGGGGGAGCGGGTGTTCATCATCGAGGCCAATCCCCGCGCCTCGCGCACGGTGCCGTTCGTGGCCAAGGCCACCGGCGTGCCGCTGGCCAAGATCGCCAGTCAGCTGATGGCGGGCCGCACCCTGGGCGACCTGGGGCTGACGGAGGAACCCAGACCCCCGCTGCAGAACATCAAGGAAGCGGTGCTGCCCTTCCGGCGCTTCCCTGGATCCGACACGTTGCTGGGTCCGGAGATGCGCTCCACCGGGGAGGTGATGGGCTCGGCCGACAGCTTCGGCATGGCCTACGCCAAGGCTGAGATCGCGGCCGGGGAGAGCCTCCCCACCGGCGGCACGGTGTTTCTCTCCACCCACGACCGCGACAAGCCCTCCCTGCTGCCGGTTGCCCGCCGCCTGGCGGAGCTGGGCCTGGCCCTGGTCGCCACCAGCGGCACGGCCGCGGCGCTCCGCCGGGGGGGCTTGGAGGTGGAGGACATCCTTAAGGTGCATGAGGGACGTCCCAACATCGAGGATGCGATCCGCTCCGGCCGCATTCAGCTGATCATCAACACCCCGATCGGGCGTCAGGCCGCCTTCGATGACACCTACCTGCGCCGGGCCGCCCTCGACTACGCCGTGCCCACCGTGACCACCGTGGCCGGGGCCCATGCCGCGGTGGAAGCCATCGCCACGCTCCAGACCCGAAAACTCACGGTGGCCGCCCTCCAGGACATCCATGCCCGGGGCCCTCGTTAGGGTGAGCGGACCGCGCTCCCACCGGCCTTGACC
>CAYGQY010000378.1:0-2515 GCA_964352195.1 uncultured bacterium | reverse complement strand
GAACAGGCCCCGGCCCGCGGGGGGGAGACCCCCGGGGCCGGGGCCTGTTCTACCCGAGAGTCGATACAGTCCGCCTTTGCCGCCGCGCCCATGACACGAGCCCTGATGGAGACCGATGCCGGCACCGTGGACATCGAGTTGTTCGACGCCGATGCCCCCGACACGGTGGCGAACTTCGTGAAACTGGTCGAATCGGGCTTCTACGATGGGCTGGCCTTCCACCGTGTCATCGACGGGTTCATGGCCCAGGGGGGCTGCCCCAACACCCGCCCCGGCGCCGGCGGCATGGCCGGCACCGGCGGTCCTGGGTACCAGATCGCCTGCGAGATCAACCCCCGCAAGCACCAGGCCGGCACCCTCTCGATGGCCCATGCCGGCAAGAACACCGGCGGCAGTCAGTTCTTCCTCTGCCATGACGCCCAGCCCCATCTCGATGGGGTGCACACCGTCTTCGGACAGGCCTCCAACGTGGACGTGGTGCTGGCGATCCGCAAGGGCACCCGGATCAACAAGGTGAGCATCGTCGCCTGACGGTTCCGGGATCAGTCCCAGTGCAGGTAGGCGTCGGGCTGGAGAGGCAGGAGAGGCGCCCCCTGGCCCAGTTCGGCCAGGGGGCGCCGCCCGGCCTCCAGACCTCCGCTCGGATGGGTGCTGCGCTGGGCGTCAGGCGCCAGCAGCAGTCGCACGGCACGGGTGCCGGGCCAGGCCGCGATCTGGCCCAGCGCTGCCGTCAAATCGCTCTGGGTCAGCCCCCGACCCTCGCCGGGTGCCAGCAGGAGAGCCAGTTCGGGCTGGCCGAGCAGGGCCAGCAGCCGCGGGTGCTCCTCCCGTTTCAGCTCCAGTCCGCGGTCGTGGGCCCACGTTCGCAGGTCGCCCCAGTGCTCGGCTTCGGCCCGCTCCGGCTGGATGCCCTCGCCGGACCAGGCGAGAACGGCGGTGGGTCCGCCCAGGCCGGCCGACTCCCGGTCGGCCTGGGCCTGCATCAGGTGGCCGAGCTTGGTCTGCTTGGTGTGCAGATAGGCGGCGTTGTGCTGGCCGGGATCCATCACCAGGGGCACCCGGTCCTCCACCTGGAGTCCGTACCCCCCGAGGCCGGCGATCTTGCGGGGGTTGTTGGTGATCAGCCGCAGTCGGTGGACCCCCAGATCACTGAGGATCTGGGCCCCCACGCCGTAGTTGCGCAGGTCGGCGGGAAAGCCGAGCCGTTCGTTGGCCTCCACCGTGTCGAGGCCCCCGTCCTGGAGGCTGTAGGCCCGGAGCTTGTTGATCAGCCCGATGCCTCGACCCTCCTGACGCAGGTACACCACCACCCCCTCGCCGGCGGTTTCGATCATGCGCAGGGCCGCCTCCAGCTGGGAGCGGCAGTCGCAGCGGAGCGAGCCGAACGCGTCACCGGTGAGGCATTCCGAATGCACCCGCACCAGCACCGGCCCGCTGAGGCGCTCCGGATGGCCCTTCACGATGGCGACGTGTTCACTGCCATCGAGTTCATTGCGATAGCCGATCGCCCGGAAGGTGCCGAAGGCGCTGGGCATCAGGGCCTCGGCCTGGCGCCGCACGAACCGCTCGGTGTCGAGTCGGTAGCCGATCAGGTCGGCGATGGAGATCAGGCGGAGCCCGTGCTGAGCGGCGTACCGCGCCAGCTGGGGCAGCCGGGCCATCGACCCGTCGGCATTCTGGATCTCGCAGATCACCCCCGCTGGGTACAGCCCGGAGAGGCGGGCCAGATCGACCGCCGCTTCGGTGTGGCCGGCGCGCTTGAGAACCCCGCCCTGGCGGGCCCGCAGCGGGAAAATGTGCCCGGGCCGGCGCAGATCAGCCGGGCGGGTGCGCGGGTGAATCGCCACCTGGATCGTGCGGGCCCGGTCTTCGGCGGAGATGCCGGTGGTGACGCCGTTCTCCGGCCCGGCATCCACGCTGACGGTGAAGGCGGTCTGGTTGCTGTCGGTGTTGCGATCCACCATCAGCGGCAGTTCGAGCCCATCGAGGCGCTCGCCCTCCATGGCCAGGCAGATCAGGCCCCGCGCTTCGGTGGCCATGAAATTGATCTGCTCGGGGGTGGCGAACTGGGCGGCGCAGATCAGGTCCCCCTCGTTCTCCCGGTTCTCATCGTCGACCACCACGATCAACTCGCCATTGCGAATGGCCGCCAGGGCATCGGCGACAGATTGCTTCGAAAAGCGCCAGGGCAGTGAAAAGTATTTGGTGGCCACGACGGGTGGCTGGGCGACCTGCTGGGGACGCTGCTGCATGAAACGGCCAATTAGTCTCTCAGACTGGCCAAAGCCATAGATCTCAGCGGTGTCGAACAGGGTAAGCCCCGCATCGAGGCAAGCGTCAAAGGCAGCGCTTAGGTCGCTGTCGCTGTAGGCCTTGCCGTAGTCCCAGAAAAGTGAGTCGCCCCAGGCCCAGGTGCCCACGCCCAGAGCCGGTATAACCAAGCCACCGCGGCCAAGGGTAACGGTTTGCAGATTGGCGATCGGGGACATAGGCCAGCCTCCAGCAGCAGGAAAGA
>CAYGQY010000377.1:0-2515 GCA_964352195.1 uncultured bacterium | reverse complement strand
GCCAGGTCCACGCTGAGCAGCCGCAGCAGACAGAACGCCAGACCGGCCAGCGCCGCGTAGCGCAGCTGGTTCCTGCGCAGCACGGCGCTCAGGGCGAACACCAGGAACGCCTGCGCCGACCAGAGCAGGGTCAGCAGCGGCCCCTCGAAGCGCCACAGAATCGCCAGGGCCAGGGCCAGCAGGATTGGAGCGTCCACCGCGGCCAGCCGCTGGCGGTTGACCCGGAGCCCCAGCTGGCCCAGGCCGGCCAGCCCCGCCGGAACGACCCCGTGGTCGACGGGAAGGGTGCTGCGGTGATGGACCAGCAGCACACCCAGCTGCAGGAGCAACGCCGTCGCGGTGAGCGGATCCGACCAGGCCGAGCCGTCCTGGCGCCCGAGCCGGATGGCCTCGATGGCCCCGAGCACCTGCAGCAGGCCGACCCAGGAGAAGGGCAGGGCATAGAGAGGGACGCGGGCATCGAACAGCCGCACACCCCAGCGGCTGAGCAGACCGAGGGCCAGCAGCGGCCAGGCCACCGCCCCGGCCAGGGGGCTCAGCTCGGTGCGCACGATCACGACCACCACCAGCAGGATCAGCTCGACCAGATAGGGGTGACACCGCTGCCAGGTCATGCTCCCCAGCAGCCGGCCCCGGGCCCGCAGCCGCCACCAGCGCAGCAGCACCCCCAGGGAGAGCAGCTCCACCCCCAGCCGGGCCGGCAGCGGTGTGCTCCAGCCGGGGAGCAGCAGGTTGGCCGCCGGCAGGATCTGCAGGGGCCAGGCCAGGGCCAGCGCCGCCACCGCCAGCAGGGCCAGCCACAGCACGGCCCGGGAGCTGGCCGGTGGCAGCCGGTCGGCGGCGGCGGGCAACGGCAGCACCAGCAGCAGCCAGGCCACCGCCGGCAACAGCGGGGAGAGTGGGGCGAGCAGGAGCTGACCGCCCAGCAACAGATCCAGACCAGCCAGCAGGATCCCCAGCTGGCGCAGCCTGCCCTCGCCGCCGGCGGCCACCAGCGCCAGGGCCAGCCCCAGCAGCGGCAGCCAGCGCAGGGCCAGGGGGGCCGCCGCCCAGGGGGCGCCCAGCGCCAGGCTCAACCAGGACAGCCCATGCACGGCGAGGCTGGCGCCGGCCACTCCACGGGGCAGTCCAGGGGAACGCCAGCGCCGGCTCAGCAGCAGCAGCGCTCCCACCGCCGGCAGGGCCACCGCCTCCAGCCGCCCCAGGGCCAGGCCCTGCACCGAGGCACTCAGGCTGAGCCCGCCGGCCAGCCAGCCCAGGGCAGGCATCGGACGCACCCCTGGCGGTTCCGAGCCGTTCTCCCGATCGGCGCGGGTCACGGAGCTGGCCGCCGCCGCCGCGGCTCCCACCAGCAGGACGGCCGTGTTCTGGGAGACGCTCGGCGCGATTGCCGGGATCAGCCCCACCAGGATCAAGAGCAGGCCGGAGGCGACCACCAGCGCCTGACCCACCCGCCGCAGCAGCGGGTCGGCCTCCTCACCGGGCACGCGCAGCACCAGCAGGCAGAACAGGAACAGGGCCAGCAGCAGCAGCAGGCCATCGGCCAGCAGGGGCGCCAGGCTGAGCAGAACGCAGACCCCCAGCAGCTGGGCCAGCAGGGCATCGCAGCGCTGGAGCCAGCGGCAGCCACGCCTGGCGGCGGCCCCGGCCAGGTGCAGGGCGGCCAGGGCTCCCAGGGCGCAGCCCAGGGCCCGGGCGGTCGGCTCGTCGGGATAGGTCACCAGAGCCAGGGTCAATCCCGTCCAGCCGGTGAGATGGACGAGCAGGGACATCGGGGCGAAGCCCGGCCGCGGCGGGCGCCGCAGCTGCTCGAGCAGGGCGATGCCGCCGAACAGGGCCACGGCGGCCACCAGACCATCGGAGCGGAGCCCGACATTGCGGAAGGGGAGATCGGTGCGCACATACCAGAGCAGGTGCTGCAGCGCCGCGGCCAGGCTCACCGCCAGCAGCTGGAGATCCCAGCGGCGCAGGAGCCCCAGGGCCAGCCCCAGCAGGGCGATCAGGGTGGCCAGGCCCAGGGCCATGGCCGAGGGGGGCACGATCGCCAGCGGCAGCAGACAGATCACCACGTGGAAAGCCGCCAGCCCCTGGGCGCGAGCCCGCCAGGCCAGGGCGAGATTGACGCCGATGCCGAGCAGCAGCAGCCCCAGCGCCAGGGCTGGATCCTCCACCCAGCGCAGTCCGACGCCCGGCAGCCCGCTCGAGGCCGCGCCGGCGAGCAGGGCGATCGCGCCGGCGGCGCCACGGATCCACTGGCCCAACTCCTTCCAGCCCCGCTGCCGCTCCACCCAGACCGACAGGCCCGCCAGGGCGGTCGCCAGGGCCACGGCCAGCAGAAAGCGATGGAAGGGCCCGAAGCGGATGGCGGTGTGGATGAACAGGAACGTGAGACCGGCCACCACGGCGGCGGCGCCGAGCCGTCCGGTCCAGTTCTCGATGCCCCGCTCCAGTCCCCGCCAGGCCGAGGGGCCGGCCGCCGACGGACGCTGACGGTTCGGCTGCCGCGGGTCCGGGC
>CAYGQY010000376.1:0-2520 GCA_964352195.1 uncultured bacterium | reverse complement strand
GATCCCCTCCCATGGCCCACAAGAAAGGCACCGGCTCCACCCGCAACGGCCGCGATTCCAACAGCAAGCGGCTCGGCGTCAAGCGCTACGGCGGCGAAACGGTCACCGCCGGCTCGATTCTGATCCGTCAGCGCGGTACCGCGGTGATGCCCGGTGTCAACGTGGGTCGCGGTTCCGACGACACCCTCTTCGCCCTGGTGGATGGGGTGGTCACGTTCGACACGATCAAGCGCAATCTGCGGGCCCGCAAGCGCATCAACGTGGCGCTCGCCTGAAACACCCGGACCGATCGCCTCGCCTCAGCCGTTGAGGCGATAGGCCCGGGTGGTGATCAGATAGGGGTGGAACACCTCCACGAAGCGGCTCTGCAGCGTGAGGAAGAACCGCTCCACCAGGGCGGGATCATCGAAGTGAAAGGGATATTCCCCAGCGAATCCCTTGAAGAAGTACCAGTTCAGCAGCGCGATGGCCCCGGGGGCCATGCGGGCGGCGAAGATTTCCAGCTGGCTGGCCGGATCCGGCAGATGCTCGAGCACATCGAGGCACACCACCGTGTCGAAGCGCTCGGGCAGGCCAGAGTCCTGCAGATCCCGGCAGGTGTGGATGCGATCGCCGAGCCCGAGGCGACCGGCGCGTTCCCCCAGGAAGGCGCGGTTGTGGGGATTGAGGTCCACCACCCAGACGCCGGCCACCGGCTCAAGGGCGGCGGCGGCCAGGGCATGGGTGCCGATGCCGCCTCCGAAGTCAAGCACGTTCCCGCTCGCGTAGCGGGCCTGCAGGCGCAGGGTGTCGGCGATGTAGGCGGCGCTGCCGAGGTGCCAGGCCGCCAGCTCCAGTAGATGGGTGTCGCCCACGGTTTCCTCATAGAACGCCTGGACCCGCTGGGGATCGAAGCCGACGGCACCGGGATGCAGGGCGGCCAGATCGCCGCAGCTGGCGGCCAGGCGCTCCTCCAGGCGGGCCTGGCTGAGGCCGAGGTGGGCGGCCAGCTGCTCCCGCAGGGCAAAGCCGTCCCTGAGGAAGCGCTCCGGGGTCAGGGTCCCCGCCGCCAGGGGTGGGGCTTCGGTGGTCTGGGGGAGCGGGGAGATGGTGCTGATGCGCTCGGACACACCTGGTCATGACTGGTGGGTGGCAGGCTAGTCCGGCGCCGCTTTGAGCTCCGCGCCGTCTCCGGGCACGTCCAGCCAGCGCCGCAGCCAGCCCACCAGTAGATAGAAGGGCAACGTGTCGAGCAAGGCCGCCACCAGCTTGAACAGGTAGCCACTGGCGATGAAGGCTCCCAGCTGGGGCAGCACAGGTGCCTCCGGGTGGATCGGCAACACGTGGGCGGCGAAGTGACTGACCAGTACCACCGCGCTGGTGTCCACCAGCTGGCTGATCAGGGTGGAGCCGTTGTTGCGCAGCCACAGGGCCTTGCCGCCGCTGACCCGTTTCCAGAAATGGAACAGCCGCACATCGGTGAACTGGGCTGCCAGATAGGCCAGCATCGAGGCCCCGACCGCCCCGAAGGCCAGACGGCGCACCTCGAAGAACACCGGCAGGGACCCGCCCGGCCCTGGCCCCGGCGGACCGGCCAGCCCCCCGAAGCCGTCGAGGCCCGGCAGGATCCCCCCGACCCAGAGAATGAGCACGATCCATCCGTTGAGCAGCAGTCCCACCCAGCCCAGCTGGCCGGCGGCGCGCTCCCCCCAGATCTCGCTGATCAGATCGGTGCACAGGAAGGTGACCGGATAGGGCAGTGCTCCCACCGCCACCACGATCGGGAAGCCCGCGATCGATCCGAGGCTGAGAAAACGGGTCAGCCCGAGGATGTTCAGCATTCCCATCGTGCCGAGGAAGAGGCCCGAGAGCACCAGAAAGGCCAGGTCGCGGCGATGTCGCAGGGTCACGGGAGCCTTCGAAGCGGAGCGGCCCCAGCCTGCTGGCCGCCCCGATGGATGCAACAGTGACCCCATGACGGCCGTTCCCTCCCAACCCGGCAGAGGTCCGGAGCCCTGCGGTTTTCTGGTACTGGACAAGCCGGCGGGACTCACCTCCCAGGCCTGTGTGGGTCGGGTGCGCCGGCGCTATGGCCTGCGCCGGGTCGGCCACGGGGGCACCCTGGATCCCGCCGTGACCGGCGTGCTCCCCCTGGCCCTCGGGCCGGCCACCCGGCTGCTCCCCTATCTGCCGGGCGACAAGGCCTATCGGGGCGTGCTGCAGCTCGGGTTACGCACGGTCAGCGACGATCTGGAGGGGGAGGTGCTCGAGCGGCTGCCGGTTCCGCCCCTGGGGCGGCCAGAACTGGAGTGTGCCCTCGCCGGCTTCCGCGGTTCGATCCTTCAGCGCCCCCCCCAGGTGTCGGCGGTCCATGTGGCGGGTGAGCGGGCCTACGCCCGGGTCCGCCGCGGCGAGGCCCTGGATCTTGAGCAGCGGGCCGTCACGATCGAGAGCCTCGATCTGATCGACTGGGATCCGGCCCGGGGCCGGCTAGAGGTGGTGGTTCGCTGCACCGCCGGCACCTACATCCGCTCCCTGGCC
>CAYGQY010000375.1:0-2521 GCA_964352195.1 uncultured bacterium | reverse complement strand
TTCCTCGGTAGCTCAGTGGTAGAGCGGTCGGCTGTTAACCGATTGGTCGCAGGTTCGAATCCCGCCCGGGGAGTTGTTGGTTGCATCCGCCCGTCCCACGCCCTGGCAGGGGGGGGCGGGTAGTTGCGCAAGCCGGCCGCTGTCAATGGCCGGGCGGGAAGAGAGTCTGAAGATCTGGCCCCCGGGCCGGCGGCCGTTACCGTCCCTGGCAGGACTGGCGACAATGGCCATGGGTGGAAGGCGTCCGGATCCCCGGGTTCCTGTGACACCACCCTTCAGCACCTCTGTTCAGCACCGCCCATCAGCGCCGCCTCCATGAAGCCCTGCATCCTGCTGATCGAAGACGACCGGGACATGCGGGAGCTGGTGGCGGGGCACCTGGAGCATGGAGGCTTCTCCGTGGAGTGCGCCGAAGATGGCATCCGGGGCCAGGCCCTGGCCCTGCAGGCCAGACCCGACCTGGTCCTGCTGGATCTGATGCTGCCCAAGGTCGACGGGCTGACCCTCTGCCAGCGGCTGCGGCGCGATGAGCGCACGGCCGCCATCCCGATCCTGATGATCACAGCCCTGGGGGGCACCAAAGACAAGGTGAGCGGATTCAATTCCGGCGCCGATGACTACCTCACCAAACCGTTCGATCTTGAAGAGCTGATCGTGCGGGTCAAGGCCCTGCTGCGGCGCAGTGACCGGGCCCCGGTCTCCACCAAGCACAGCGAAATCCTCAGCTACGGCCCGCTCACCCTGGTTCCGGAGCGGTTCGAGGCCATCTGGTTCGACGACCCCGTGCGCCTGACCCACCTGGAGTTCGAGCTGCTCCACTGCCTGCTCCAGCGCCACGGGCAGACGGTGGCCCCCTCGCTGATCCTCAAGGAGGTCTGGGGGTATGAACCTGACGACGACATCGAGACGATCCGGGTTCACGTGCGCCACCTGCGCACCAAGCTCGAACCCGATCCCCGCAAGCCCCGCTTCATCAAGACCGTCTATGGGGCCGGCTACTGCCTGGAGCTCCCCAGCGAGGAGAGGCTCCTGCAGCAGGAGAGCCTCGGCCGAGGCGCCGGGGACGACGCCGATCCCCCCAACCCGGGAGCCCGTGAAAGCGCCTGACCCGTCGCGCCGGCTCAGCCGGTGACCCCGCCGATCTCCAGCAGCGCCACCTCCCAGGCCAGGCGGGGCTGAACGAAGCCCTGCAGCTGGCGACGGAGTCGCTCCAGCCTGATCTGGACGCCGATCTGACGATCCAGGTGCCAGCGCCGCCACTGCCACCAGTTCAGCAGCCAGAGCTGCTGATCGAGTTCGAGTGCCTCGGTGAGATCCCGGGCCAGCCCCAGGGCTTCGAGCGGATCGGCCCCCAGGCGCTCCATCCGCTCCGCCAGGCCCTCGGGCAGCCCCCCCCACTGCCGGCGGTGCTCCAGCAGGGCCCCGGGAGCCCCGGCCGCCAGCTCCAGCAGGGCGGGGGGATCAACCGTCGCGCATCCACCGTCGAGCCTGGCGAGCACGGC
This sequence comes from uncultured bacterium, assembly GCA_964352195.1. Taxonomy (GTDB): domain Bacteria; phylum Cyanobacteriota; class Cyanobacteriia; order PCC-6307; family Cyanobiaceae; genus CAYGQY01. The sequence goes on along the minus strand of CAYGQY010000375.1, from coordinate 1,019 downwards.
GGCCATGGCGGCCGGATCCAGCCGCTGGAAGGGAATCAGCTGGCAGCGGGAGCGGATCGTGGCGAGCAGGCGCTCGGGGGCGGCACTGAGCAGGATCAGCAGCCCCTCACCGGGCTCCTCCAGGGTCTTGAGCAGGGCATTGGCGGCGCCCTCCGCCATCAGCTCCACCGCCTCGATCACCACCAGGCAGCGGGATCCCTCCAGCGGCCGGCCTGCCAGGAAGCGGCTGACCGCACGGATCTGCTCGAGCCGCACCTGGGGGAGCCCCCGTTTCGCCAGCCCCGAGGCCACGGCTTCGGAGGCGGCGATCAGCCTCCCCTGGTGCTGATACGTGGGTTCCATCCAGAGCAGGTCGGGGTGGTTCCCCTGGCGGAGGCGACGCCGGATGGGCACCGACCCGTCCGGCCCGGCCAGCAGCCCCTCGAGAAATCCCACGGCCGCCAGCCGCCGTCCCACCCCGTCGGGGCCAGCGAAGAGATAGGCCGGGGCCAGACGCCCGAGCTTCAGGGCAGAGCGCAACAGCGTCACCGCCGGCGCCTGGGCGATCAGGTCCGCGAAGGGATCAGCCATCGGCGTGGGGGGAAGCGGGCGATCCGAGCCGCTCCAGGATCACCGAGCGGATCCTGGCGGCCACGTGCTCCGGTGGACGGTCAGCCGCGATGGTGACCCAGCTCCGCTGACGGGCCAGCTGGGTGAACCCCTGCCGGACCCGCTCGAGAAAGGGCACACCGCCGGCCTCAAGCCGGTCGGCGGGACGGGAGCCCCGCCGCCGGACGGATTCGAGCGGCGGCAGGTCGAGCCAGAGGGTGAGATCGGCCACCACCCCAGCGGTGGCGATGGTCTCCAGCCGGGCGATCACCTCCCGGGAAAGTCCCCGGCCATGGCCCTGGTAGGCGGCCGTGGAGCCGACGAAGCGGTCGCTCACCACCCAGTGCCCGGCGGCGAGGGCTGGGGCGATGCAGCACTCCACGTGCTGGGCCCGATCGGCGGCGTAGAGGAGCAGCTCGGCGGTGGGGGAG
>CAYGQY010000374.1:0-2528 GCA_964352195.1 uncultured bacterium | reverse complement strand
GTTGAGCAGGTTGGCCAGGTCGGCCCCGGAGAATCCCGGGGTGCGCGCCGCCCAGCTGGCCAGGGACACCTCCGGTCGGAGCGGGCGGCTGCGGGCATGCACCGCCAGGATCGCTTCCCGTCCCCTCCGGTCGGGCAGGTCCACCTGGATCTGGCGGTCAAAGCGTCCCGGACGGGTGAGCGCGGCGTCAAGCACGTCGGGACGGTTGGTGGCGGCCAGCAGGATCACGCCGGAGTTTTCCTCGAAGCCATCCATCTCGGTGAGGAGCTGGTTGAGGGTCTGCTCCCGTTCGTCATTGCCACCGCCGATGCCGGCACCCCGCTGGCGGCCGACCGCATCGACCTCGTCGATGAAGATGATGCAGGGCGCCTTCTCCTTGGCCCGTTTGAACAGATCGCGGACGCGGCTGGCTCCCACCCCGACGAACAGCTCCACGAACTCCGAAGCCGCCATGGAGAAGAACGGCACACCCGCCTCCCCGGCGATCGCCTTGGCCAGCAAGGTTTTGCCCGTGCCGGGGGGACCGATCAGCAGCACGCCCCTGGGGATCTTGGCCCCCAGGGCCGTGAACCGTTCCGGCTGGCGCAGGAAGCTCACCACTTCCTGGAGTTCCTGCTTGGCTTCGTTGATGCCGGCCACGTCCTCGAAGCGCACGCTGACGGTGCCTTCCGGCTGGAGCCGGGGCTGACTGCGGCCAAACCCCATCGCCTTGCTCGCCGCCTGGGAGGAGCGCCGGATCAGCAGGGTCAGCCCGCCGAGCAGCAGCACGACCAGCAGGACGTTCACCAGCAGTCCGGCGGTGGCGTCGTCCTGGCGGTCATCCCGAACGTTGAGGGGCACCTGGCTCTGCTCGGCGGTACGCAGCAGCAAGGTGTCGTTGGCGAAAACGGGAACACTCGTGCGGCTTCCGTCCTCGAAGCGGACCTCCACCTCCCGCTGGCGGGGGGACAACTCCAGGTCCTTCACCTTGCCGTCGCGGATCAGCTGCAGGAGCTCGCTGTAGGAGGGAGGTGGGGTCGGACGCTCGCCCACCAGGGAACGGAACAGGCTGGGGCGCTCCGCCGCCGCGGGCGCCGCGGCGGCGGGATCGTCGGGCGGGGCGGTGGCCGATTCCGGAGGGTCGGCTCCGGAGGCCGCCGGAGCCCCGGATGGAGCGGTCGGTGCGGTGGCGCCCTCCACCACTGTGGCGAGGACAGCAGGAACTCCCTCAGGCCAGAGAGGAAGCACCGGATGCGCGCTGCTCACAGGGTTCTGCTTCTGGGGCGAGCTTAGCGATTTGACGGATGGGGTCATGCCGGCGGAGGATCTTCGTTTGGTCGAGCGTTCGGGATGGCTGTCCCCAAGAAGAAAACCTCCAAGGGCAAGCGCAATCAACGCCATGCCCACTGGAAAGCCAAGGCCACGGTGGCCGCCCGCAAGGCACTCTCCCTCGGCAAGGCCGTGCTGAGCGGACGGGCCCAGGGCTTCGTCTATCCCATCGACGAGTCGAGCGACGAGGACGAGAGCTGAATCCGGCCGGCCCCGTGCACGGCAAGAGCCGCGCGGGCCTCTGCACCGGTTCCGATCCAGCGGCAGCGGCGACGCCCATCGAGCACCGCCATCGCCTCCGGCCCACGCCCAGACCCCAGCGTCATCGCCGCAGCGTCGTTGGGCAGGCGCCAGAGCGGATCCTGATAGAGCGGAGGGGGAAGGGAGACCAGGCTTGAGCGCACCAGGCCGGCCAGGGAGGCGGCGTCGAGAGCCCCTCCATGCTCCCGCCGCTGGCGGGCCTCGGCCTGAAACCGCCACCTCCGGGGGAAACGCCAGTCTGTCGGGCGCAGCATCCAGACCCCATCGAGCTCCGCCCAGAGGGGGGCATAGGCCGCCAGCTCAGCATCCCAGTGGGGCAGCCAGTCGGCTTCCGGCGGGCTGAGGCCCAGAGCCGAAGCCCCCCCCAGGCTGTCAAGCCGCTGCTCCAGCTCCGCCGGGCCCAGGGAGCGGCAACCGATCAGCCAACCCTCCAGCACCGCCACGTCAGCTTCCTGAACCAGCCAGCCGGCGCGATCGCCCTGGCCCTGGCAGAGCCGTTTATCGAAGCGAGGCAGCTCCAGCCGCCGCGACGATCGCCAGCCGGCGATCCGCTCCAGCAGCAGAGCCACGTCGTGACTGCCGGGCGGCACCCGAGACACACCGAAGGGGTTGCCCGCCAGCCGATCGCGACGCTCCGGCCACTCCAGGTAGGCATCATCGATCGAGGCCACCGCCAGCCGGAGCCCCAGCAGGGGAGCCAGCTCCCGCAGGATCAGGCCGAGCCGGCTCTTGCCGGCCCCCACCGGACCGTTGAGACCGATCAGCAGGGGGCGTCCCGGTCCCGCCCCCCGCTGACAACGACTGAGCAGGGGCAGGGCCAGACCCCGGAGGTCCTCGAAGCGATGGCCCGGGCCGGTCCAGTTGTGCGTCGTGAGCCGTTCACGCCAGTCCCACTCCCAGCGGGAGGGATCGGGGACCCCGCAGGCGGCCAGCAGGCGCCGATGGGGCCCGGAGGGCGG
>CAYGQY010000373.1:0-2537 GCA_964352195.1 uncultured bacterium | reverse complement strand
AATACGAAGCGGTCACGCTTGAGCCAGTCATCGAGGACGTCGAACCATCCCCTCGTGGCCGGCGCGCGCCCTAGAGCGATCGTCATGGGAAGTAACGGTGCGGAAATCCCGCTGGTCTTGGGATACCGGGCGATGGTAACAACGTTCCCGGGCACTGCGAGGGGCTGTGCAATGGGCTGACATCGCCTGCTCCCACTGGATTCTAAGTATTTCTTCCGATTCACGCCCGCCCCGGGTCGGGCGGCGGCCAAGATGGCTGCATCGCACCGTTTCGCTTCCCCATGGCCCAGGTCTCCCCGTCGGCCGGCGCGGCGCCCCGTCCCGCGGCCGACGCTCGCTCCAGCCTGCTGGAGCAGCCCGTGCTGGGTTCGCGCCGGCCCTCCAACCTCGTGGTGGCCGTGGCGGTCAGCCTCGGGGGCGTGGGCTTCCTGCTCACCAGCCTCTCGAGCCGCCTCGGCGTCGACCTGCTGCCGATCGGCCATCCCGCCGCCCTCGAGTGGGTGCCCCAGGGCCTGGTGATGGGGGCCTACGGCCTGGCCGCCCTGCTGCTGGCCACCTATCTCTGGACCGTGATCGTTCTCGATGTGGGAGCCGGCGCCAACCGCTTCGATCAGGCCAGCCAGAGCGCCACGATCACCCGCCGGGGGTTCCGGCAGCAGATCCGCTTCGAGATTCCCCTGCGCGACATCCTCGCGGTGAAGGTGGATGTGCGCGATGGGCTCAACCCCCGCCGCCGCCTGGCCCTGCGGCTGCAGGGGCGGCGGGACCTGCCCCTGACCCGGGTGGGTGAACCCCTGCCCCTGGCGGAGCTGGAGCGCGGCGGTGCCGAACTGGCCCGATTCCTTCGGGTTCCCCTGGAGGGCGTCTAGGTGATGCGGATCCGATTCTCCCGCGCCCTGCTGCTCAGCCTGCTGCTGCTGGCACCGCTCGGTCTCGGCGCCTGCGCCGCCGACCGGAACACCCCCCAGGCGCTCGGCTGCGCCACGGCCGGCACCCCCTGCCTCAGCGGCACGGCCCTGGTGGCCCTGCAGACGTCCCGCGGGGAGGTGCAGGTGCTGCTGCAGGGGGATGCCGCTCCGCTCACCGCCGGTAATTTCGTCGATCTGGTCAAGCGCGGCGCCTATGACAACACCGTGTTCCATCGGGTCGTGCGCGAGCCCAGCCCCTTCGTGGTGCAGGGTGGCGATCCGCTCAGCTCCGATGCGTCGGTGCCGGCCGACCAGTACGGCACCGGCAGCTTCTCCGATCCCGCCACGGGCCAGCCCCGGCTGATCCCCCTCGAACTGGCCCTGGGCGGGGAGTCCGAGCCGCGCTATGGGGCGGAGCTGCTGGATCCCGGCCTCTCCGAACGCCTCAAGCTGCGCCATGAGCGCGGCGCCCTGGCGATGGCCCGCTCCAGCGATCCCAATTCGGCCAGCGCGCAGTTCTACATCGCCCTGCAGCCCCTTGGGGAGCTCGACGGCCGCTACGCGGTCTTCGGCCGGGTGGTCAAGGGGCTGGAGGTGGTGGACCAGATCCGCCAGGGCGATCGCCTGGTGCGGGCCCGGCTGCTGGAGGGGGGAACCCTGGTGCAGGGCAAGCCCTGAGCTCAGGCGGGAACGCGTTTGTCGGAGGCGGTGACCTTCAGATAGGCCGTGTTCACCCCGGAGGCCCGCTCCATGGCCACCCGGCCGGTGCGGGCGATCTCCAGGATGCCGAAGCTCTCGAGGATCTGCTCGAGGGCCACCAGCTTGCCCGGGTCGCCCACCACCTCAAGGATCAGGGCGTGATCGGCCACATCCACCACCTTGGCCCGGAACACCTCGACCAGATCGAGGATCGCGGCCCGGTTCTCCGGCGGCGCCGCCACCTTCAGCAGCATCAGTTCCCGCTCCACCGCCGGGATGCGGGTGAGGTCGATGACGTTAAGCACATTGACGAGCTTGTGCAGCTGCTTGGTCATCTGCTCAAGGGTGCGGTCGTCGCCCTCCACCACCATGGTGAGGCGGGACATGCCGCCCGACTCCGCCGGGCCCACCGCCAGGCTCTCGATGTTGAAGCCGCGGCGTGCGAACAGCCCGGAAATGCGGCTCAGGGCGCCGGATTCATCCTCCACCAGCACCGACAGGGTGTGTTTCATGGCCGCGGTGGCTCTGGGGGAAGCATCAGGATCCAAATTACGTGGCCACCGGCAGCTGATCGAGCCAGGCCAGCAGCCGGGCTGCGAACAGGGCCGGATCCTCGTCGTGGAGGCAGTGGCCGACGCCGGCCAGCCGCTCCAGCCTCAGGTCGCTCTTGTGGCAGAGGAGCCGGTCGGCCACCTCGATCGGCACCAGCCGGTCGGCCTCCCCCCACAGCACCAGCAGGGGCTGGAGCATTCGTCCCAGCAGGGCCGCGGCGGTGGCGCCCCGGGGCCGCAGGGCCATGCCGATGCTCATGCCCCGCAGGGCCCAGGCCGCCGTGGGCCGGCGCGCCGGGCGGGCGAACAGCCGCCGCAGCTCCGGGTCACCCAGCACCGGCAGGGCGTAGGCGCTCTGCAGGGCCAGATCCAGCAGGGG
>CAYGQY010000372.1:0-2545 GCA_964352195.1 uncultured bacterium | reverse complement strand
AGGGCATGGCGGCGGGATCAGGCGCCGCTGGCGGCCGGGAGCCGCTCGGCCATCGCCTGGCGGAGGCGGGCGGCGGGGGCGGCCACGTCTTCCCAGGGCAGGCTCAGGTCATTGCGGCCGAAATGGCCGTAGGCGGCCACATCCTGGTAGAAGCGGCCTCCGCGCTGGCGGGGCAGTTCCCGCAGGCCGAAGGTCTCGATGATGGCCCCCGGACGCAGATCGAAATGCTCCTGCACCAGGGCCGTGAGATCGTCATCGCTGTGGAGTCCGGTGCCACCGCTCTGCACCAGGATGCTCACCGGCCGGGCCACGCCGATGGCGTAGCTCAACTGCACCTCCGCCTTGCGGGCCAGCCCGGCAGCCACCAGGCTCTTGGCCACGTAGCGGGCGGCATAGGCGGCCGAGCGGTCCACCTTGGTGGGATCCTTGCCGGAAAAGGCCCCGCCGCCGTGGCGAGCCGTGCCCCCGTAGGTGTCCACGATGATCTTGCGGCCCGTGAGCCCCGCATCCCCCTGGGGGCCGCCCACCACGAACTTTCCGGTGGGGTTGACCAGAAAACGGATCGCTTCGCGGCGGGGGGAAAGGGCGAGATCCGCTGTGGCGGGTTCCACTACGTGGTGCCAGAGGTCGTCGGCGATCCGCTGACGCAAAGCCCCCTCGGCGCTGATGCCTTCGATCTCGGCCTCGTGCTGGGTGGAGATCAGCAGCGTGTCGATCGCCACCGGGCGATCGTTGTCATAAACCACGCTCACCTGGGTCTTGCCGTCGGGCAGGAGATAGGGGAGGGTGCCGTCATGGCGGACCTGGGCCAGCCGCCGGGCCAGCCGATGGGCCAGGCTGATCGGCAGGGGCATCAGTTCGGGGGTTTCGTCGCAGGCGAAGCCGAACATGATTCCCTGGTCGCCCGCCCCCACCTTGTCGAGGGGGTCGCCATCGTGATCGTCGGCCTCATCCACCCCCCGGGCGATATCCGGAGACTGCTGGTCCAGGGCGATCAGCACCGCGCAACTCCTGGAATCGAAGCCGCCGGCCCTGGCCCCCGTATAGCCGATGCCCTCGATGACCTCCCGCACCAGGGAGGTGACATCCACCCGGGCGGTGGTGCTCACCTCTCCGGTCACCAGGCAGAGGCCAGTATTGACCACGGTTTCGCAGGCCACCCGGCTGGCGGGGTCGGCGCTCAGCAGGGCATCGAGGACGGCATCACTGATCTGATCGCAGATCTTGTCGGGATGGCCCTCGGTGACCGATTCGGACGTGAAGACGTAGCGGCTCATCCCGGTGTGCATTGACCACGGAGTGGCTGAGCTTATCGCCTGACCTCAAGGTGTGGCGGGCCCTTCGGGCAGAACGCCGAGCTCGCTCCAGTGATGGATCAGGGGATGGCCCTCCCGCAGCTCCGGAGCCAGGCTCCACCCCGCCGTGTAGCCCAGGGCCAGGGGGACTCCCGCGTTCAGGGCCATGGTGAGGTCGGTGTCGGCATCCCCGATCAGGGCGCAGGCGTCGGGGGTCACCCCGAGCTGGTCACAGAAGCGATGCACGGCCTCGGGATCGGGTTTGGCCGGCTGGTGGTCGGCACTCCAGATGCCGTCGATGCGGTTGCGCAGACCGTGGCCCGCCAGGAAGCGCTCGATGCCGGCGGAGTCGTCGTTGCTGATCACCCCGAGGATGAGCCCGGCGCTGCTGAGGGACTCCAGCAGGGGGATCAAGGCGTCGGTGGTGGGGGCAAGGCCCTGATCGGTCTCGTTCTGGTCCGGGTCCGGGTCCGTGGCGGCGAAGACGGCCTCGCTGTGGCTGAGGGCCTGGGGCCAGCCCAGACCCACCTGGCAGAAGGCGGTGGCGGTGGAGATGAGGTTGTGCTGGCGGCTGGCCACCGCAGTGGTGCCGGCGGGGTGGAGCCGATCACCGATCAGGCCGTAGGCCCGCTCGATCAGGGGCTGAAGGCTGGAGCGCAGGTCCGGCTCGACCCGTTCCAGGCAGGCGGCCACCCGAGCCCGGCTGAGCCTGGTAAGACCCGGTTCGCTGTGGCTGAGGGTGCCGTCCTTGTCGAACAGGACGGCACGCACCGCACCCAGCCGCTCTCCCCGCAGCAGCAATTGAGCCATCGGTGTCGATCCTGCTGGCGGGCTGGGGGCTCAGTCGAGGGTGACGCCCATCGGCTCGTTCTCTTCCGCCTGCTCCAGCAGCATCTGCTTGTAGCGGGCGGCCATCTCCTCGGCCTTGTCGAACACCTTCTGGGGGTCGGTGAGCATGTCGCCGGGTTCGGGTTCGAGGGCCTTGGTGGAGAGGGAGATGCGGCCCCGCTCGGCGTCGAGGTCGATGATCATCACCTTCATCTGATCGTTGACATTGAGCACCGTGTGGGGGGTCTCGATGTGCTCGTGGCTGATCTCGGAGATGTGCAGCAGGCCGCTCACCCCACCGATGTCGATGAAGGCGCCGTAGGGCTTGATGCCCCGCACGGTGCCGATCACCACCTCGCCCACCTCCAGGCGATTCATCTTGCGCTCCACCAGGGCGCGGCGATGGCTGAGCACCAGGCGGT
>CAYGQY010000371.1:0-2552 GCA_964352195.1 uncultured bacterium | reverse complement strand
CACCAGCTGCCGGCAGGCCGGGGCCACTCCACCACTGGCGCGCAGCTGGTCTCGATCCAGGGCGCAGGCCAGGTTGATCGCGCCGCTCTCGACCCGCACCAGCCCCACGTAGCCCCCCCGCCCCACGGCCATCTGCAGCACGCCGGGGGAGAGTGCGGCGGTCTCCGCGGCGAGCTCACAGCCGGCTCCGAGCCGGCTGCCGGTCATGATGTGGGTGTGGAAGCCGGGTTCCTCGTCGAGGCAACGGTGGGCCAGGCCCGCGGCGATCAGCACCACCCGGGCGCTGACGCTCTGCCGGCCAGGGCCCTGCCGCAGCACCACCTCCCGCGTGCCGGCGTCGCTGCTGCCCAGGGCGGCCCGGGTGCCCGTCAGCACGGTGGCGCCGGCGGAGCGAGCCGCCTCCAGCAGCGCCTGATCGAAACGGCCCCGGGAGAGGGCCCGGCCCCGGGCCAGGGCGATGGGGCTCACCCGCCCGGCCACACCCAGGTGCAGCTGCCGCAGGGGAAGTCCCCCCTGCTCCTCCACCAGATGCTCCAGGCCGGCGGTGGAAAGGGCGGCCAGGGCCTGGGGGCTGAGGCAGGCACCGCAGACTTTCCAGCGGGGAAAGTGGCGCCGCTCCACCAGCAGCACCCGCAGCCCCCGTCGGGCGCAGCCATGGGCCGCCAGGGATCCGGCCGGGCCGGCCCCCACCACCACCACATCCCAGCGATTCCGCGCCAGCGGCGCCAGGTCGTCAGCCGAAGGGGGCATCACGGCTCCAGGAGAGCAGAAAGCGCTCGGGCCAGAAGCGGCTGAGCCGGGCGCCCTCGAGACCGGCCGCGGCCGCCAGGGCCGCCACTTCCTCCAGCCGGAAGGCGCCCCCCACCGAGAGGGGGCCGTCGATGTGCACGATCGGGGAGCGGCTCAGCAGCCGGGTGCCCAGCCAGGTGAGAAGCAGATCGAGCCGACTGCGGATCAGGTCGTGCACGAGGATCTGCCGTTGCGCAGCGTCGGCCATGCGACGCAGCAGGGTTTCGGCCTCGGCCTCGCCGAGGTGATGCAGAAACAGGGAGGAGATGATCAGCTGGAATCCGGGGGGCAGGGGGGCACCGAGCGCATCGGCCTGGAAGAAATGGGCCTCCAGCCCCTCGGCCCGGGCCGAGGCGGCCGCCAGGCCAACGGCGTCGGCGCTGAGGTCACAGCCCTGCAGCTCCAGGTCGAGCCCTTCGCGCCGGCCCAGGCGGCCGAGGGCCCGCACCGTGTCGCCCCCGCCGCAGGCCACATCGAGGATCCGCAGGCGCTGGCCCGGACACTGGCGGGCCAGGCGGCGGATGGCGGGAACGAAACAGGCGGCGCTGCGGGTGAGCGTGTTGATCGTGGCCAGCCCCCGCAGGGCGTCGTGATGCGCCTGGGCCTCCAGCCCGGGTTGGTCCATCACCTCAGGCCGGAGCTGCCGCCGGGCCAGCCCGGCCCACAGGGTGGGGAGGGGAACGGCCAGGGCGTCCAGGAATTCGGAGGAGGAACGGGACACGGTCGTCTCCCCCAACGCCAGCACTTCCTCAACCCTAGAAAGATGCTGCGGGGGACCGGGAAGCCGGACCTGGATCGAACCCGGGTGGGGATGCGTCTGGCGGAGACGCCGGGGGGCAGGGCACCCCGAGCGGCTCAGCGGACCGGCAGGAACCAGCGGGCCAGCGCCGACACATCCTCGTCGCCATGGCCCGCCGCGATCAGGGCATCCTCGATCTCGGCCACGGCGGCACTGATCGGCAGGGGCTGGCCGAGGGCGGCGGCGACGGCGAGGGCGATGGCGAGATCCTTGCGGTGCAGGGCGAGGCGGAAGCCGAGGGGGAATCGCGCCTCGATCATCGGGCCGCTGCGGTGCTCCAGGGCCCAGGAGCCGGCAGCCCCGCCTCCCAGGGCCGCGCAGACCTGAGCCAGCGGCAGGCCCAGGCGCCGGGCCAGCCCCAGGCCCTCGGCCAGGGCCGCGTAGCTGCCGGCCACCAGCACCTGGTTCACCGTCTTCACCTCCTGACCCGATCCCACGGCCCCGAAGTGACTGATCGAGCCGCCCACCACCTCCAGCAGCGGCCGGGCTCGCTCCAGATGGTCGGGGCGTCCCCCCACCAGGATCGCCAGGGTTCCGGCCCGGGCGCCCTCGGTGCCACCGGTCACGGGGGCGTCGAGATAGCCCACCCCCTGATCCGCCAGCCGCTGGGCAAAGGTGCGGCTGCTCTCCGGCGCGATCGTGGAGAAGTCAATCACCAGGGCATCGCGTCGGGCTCCCTGGGCCACACCGCTGGGACCGAACAGCACCGCCTCCACCGCTTCGTGGTCGCTGAGGCAGAGGCAGACCAACGACGCATCGACCGCCGCCTCCGCCGCCGAGACGGCTCGCCGCGCCCCCGCCTCCACCAGGGCCTGCTCCGCCGGTCGGCTGCGGTTCCACACGATCAGGTCGAAGCCGGCCTTCAGCAGGTTGGTGGCCATCGGCACCCCCAGGGCCCCGAGCCCGAGAAACGCCACGGCGGGCGTCGCGGCGGCGGCGAAGGGGGACGACACGGGAAAGGGGG
>CAYGQY010000370.1:0-2559 GCA_964352195.1 uncultured bacterium | reverse complement strand
GCCTGCAGCGTCCCCTGCTGGTGGCGGGCAGCGATGGAGTGGGCACCAAGCTTGAGCTGGCCCAGGCCCATGGCCACCACCATGGCGTGGGCATCGATCTGGTGGCGATGTGCGTCAACGACGTGATCACCAGTGGCGCCGAACCCCTGTTCTTTCTCGACTACATCGCCACGGGTCGGCTGCGGCCCGAGGCCATGGCCCAGGTGGTGGAGGGCATCGCCGACGGCTGCCGCCAGTGCGGCTGCGCCCTGCTCGGGGGAGAAACCGCCGAGATGCCCGGCTTCTACGGCCCCGGTCGTTACGACCTGGCCGGGTTCTGCGTGGGGGTGGTGGAGGAGGACGGGCTCGTGGACGGGCATCTGGTGAGCCCGGGCGACCGGATCGTGGCGGTGGCCAGCAGCGGCGCCCACAGCAACGGCTTCAGCCTGGTGCGGCGGATTCTGGAGTCCCGGGCGGTGACGGCCGGCACCCGCCTCGAGGCTGGCGGTGTGGGCGTGATCGAGGCCCTGCTGGAGCCCACCCGGCTCTACGGGGCCCTGGTGACGGGGCTGCAGCGTCAGGGCATCCCCGTCCATGCCATGGCGCACATCACCGGGGGTGGGCTGCCGGAAAACCTTCCCCGTTGCCTGCCGCCAGGCACCCTGGCCCGGATCGATGCCGGAAGCTGGGAGCGCCCGGCCCTGTTCCGCTGGCTTCAGGCCGAAGGGGAGATCCCGGAGGAGGACCTCTGGAACACCTTCAATCTGGGGGTGGGTTTCGTGCTGGTCGTGCCCCACGGCGCACTGAACGCGACCCTGGCCTGCTGCGACGGTCTCAGCCACCATGCCTGGAGTCTGGGGGTGGTGGAGAGCTCCGAGGCCGGCAGCCCGGCGCTGGCGGGTTTGCCGTACTGAGCGGCCCTGCCGGCGCTGACAGATTGCCAACCCAGTTGGATTGATCCGCCCGAGCACCCCCATTCCCGCCTTCCTTCGGTCACGCCCTGCCATGCCCGCCAGCCCAGGCCGCACAACCCGGCGCCGCAGTTCCGCCCCCGTCCAAGCCTCCGTTCCGGCCCGCCGGATCGGAGAGCTTCCGGCGGGCCGGGGCTCCAACCGGCCCACTTTCCTGACCCTGCGGGACCACGGCAAGGTCTACGTGGCCGATCTGCCCCGGCTCTCCGATGGCCAGCTCATCCGACTGGGCAAGGAAGCCCGCGAGGTGCACGAGAGCCTCAGCCGCCGTCTGCAGGAGCTGGAGAATCCAATCAACCTGACGGCCGCCGAGCAGGAGACGAGGATCCGCGCCACCACCAAACGGACCGTGACCGAACGGTTCCTCGAGGCGGTGGACGAGGAACTGGCCGGTCGCAGCAACAATCCTGCCCTGCGGGCCGCCTCCGGGGAATCGCTGGCCAGGGCCTTCCTGGAACTCGCCCGGCATCGCCTGCCCGGCTCCACCTTCGACTCCCTGCTCCAGGAGGCCCTCACGGCCTGTGACGGCCACGACCGGACAGCGGAGCAGCGAAGTCCCCTCGCCGGCTGCGCCCCGGCCGTGCTGCTCAGCGTATCCAGACCGTCTTCGCTGCCGGTCGTGCTGCCCCCCGAGGGGGGTCCGGGGTCCGAGGCGGCTCAGGAACCGGAGCGGGAGGCCCCGGCGGACGGCGCTCAGTCGCTCTGAAAGGGATTGGCGGGCATGCGCACCGGCAGGGCCAGGGCCAGACCATCGAGGGCGTTCCGCTCGGCTTCGCTCAGGCACCAGCCGAGGGCCGTTGCCGCGGCCTCGACGTGGGAGGGCTTCCGCAGGCCGGGAATGGGCATGGCGCCATGGGAGCGGCACCAGTTCAGGGCCACCTCGGCGACCGTCGCCCCCCGGGGGGCGGCGATGCGGCGCATCAGCGCCAGGAGGGGCTCGATCCGCGGCAGAATCCGGCGGAACAGCACCCCACGGGGGCCACGGGGCAGGCTGCCCCCGCCGGAGAGGGGATCACACAACAGACCGAACGCCAGGGGGCTATAGGCGATCAGCTCCACCCCCAGCTCCCGGCACCGTTCCGCCAGTCCTCCGGGGCCGACCACCTCGGGCGCCAGCAGCGACAGCTGCACCTGCAGGCTGAGCAGGGGCACACCTCGCTCGGCCAGGCGGCGGTGCACCCGCTCCAGCCGCCGGGGGCCCAGGTTGGACACCCCCAGACCGGCCACCTCCCCCTGCTCCACCAGATCGGCCAGTCCATCCAGCAGGGGGTCCTCCTGCCAGGGGGCGTAGCGGGCCGTGCTCCAGTGCAGCTGCACCCGGTCGAGATGGCCCCGCAGCCGCCCACGGGAGGCGGCGAAGGCGCGGACGTAGCCGCGGCGGCCAAGCCGCCAGGGGAACGGAGCCAGCTTGGTGGCCACGCAGAGCCCTCGCCGCTGCTTGGGCTCCAGAGCCTCCACGAAACCGCCCAGGAGTTGCTCGCTGCGTCCGTTAAAACGGCCGGTGCCGTAGGAATCGGCGGTGTCGAAGAACCGGAGCCCCAGCTCCAGGGCACGGCGGAAGGTGGCCGCCAGTTCAGCGTCATGCCGCTCGGGCTGATACCCCCAGAGG
>CAYGQY010000369.1:0-2563 GCA_964352195.1 uncultured bacterium | reverse complement strand
GATGATCGAGATTCACTCCATCGCCGACCTTGCCTTGATCAAGGAGTCGGTGGATCTGGAGTGCAAGCTTGCGGCGGGGCCTGATGGCAGGGGTGAACTGCCGAAAGATTTCTGGCCAACCTATAGCGCCTTTGCCAATAGCGAAGGCGGTCTTGTGGTGCTGGGCGTTCGTGAGCACAGAGGGACATTCACCATCGCTGGCATCCAGAATGTGGACAAAGTGAGGCGTGAGTTGTTCGATGCGTTGAACAACAGGCAGAAGGTCAGCACCAACCTGCTTTCGGACCAGCATGTGTTGGAGGTGCCACTGGAAGGCGGCACAGTGTTGGTGATCGACATTCCCCGTGCTGCTCGCAAGCAGCGCCCAGTTCATCTCACCACCAATCCTTTCTCGGGACACACCTATCGCCGCTTGAATGATGGTGATCGGGCTGTTCCCGACGACGAAGTGAAGAGAATGCTGGCCGAGCAGGTGGAGGACAGCCGAGATGATCGCATTCTGCCTGGCTATGACCTGTCCGATCTCGCCCTCGAAACCATCCAGGCCTACCGCCAGGTGTTTTTCAACCGTGATCCTGGACATTTGTGGAATTCGCAGGATGACCGGGAATTTCTTCGGTTGATCGGCGGGTGGCGGAAAGACCGGGAGACAGGCAAGAGTGGGCTGACGGTAGCTGGGCTGTTGATGTTTGGACAGTTCTCAGTGATTCAGGAGGAGCTTCCCAACTTCATGCTCGACTTCCAAGAGCGCCCTGAAGCAAAAACGGAAAACCGCTGGATCGACCGCATCACGTTGGATGGGAAATGGTCAGGGAATCTCTACGACTTCTACCGCAAGGTCTATATCAAGCTCACGGCTGATCTGAAGGTTCCATTCCAGCTGGAGCGGGGTGAGCGCAAAGACGAAACACCAGTCCACGAAGCCCTGCGCGAAGCATTGGCCAACGTCCTAGTGCACGCCGACTATTCAGATCGTGCTTCCGTGCTGGTGGTGAAGCGCCCAGACATGTTCGGCTTCCGCAATCCTGGCCTGATGCGCATTCCGGTGGAGGTGGCACTGCATGGAGGCGAGCCGGACTGCCGCAATCGAACCCTGCACAAGATGTTTCGCTTTGTGGGAGTGGGTGAGCAGGCTGGTACTGGCATTCCCAAGATTCTCCATGGCTGGCAGACCCAGCACTGGAGCCCGCCCAATCTCCATGAAAGCGTTGTCCCCTACAACCAGACGCTACTTGAATTACGCATGATCGACCTCTTTCCTGAAGAGGTGATGACCAGGCTGAAGCAGCGATTTGGCAGCGCGTTTGATCGCCTACCCCACGTTGAACGGGTGGCGCTGGCCTTGGCCGCCAGTGAAGGCACGGTGAACCACGCCCGTTTACGAGCCATCACCACGGAACATCCCGTTGATCTCTCAAAAACCCTCCAACACCTGACCCAGGCCGGCATGCTCGAGTCCACGGGTGGAAGGGGTGCGATTTACCACCTCCCTGGCGAAGCCATCCCCACCCCAGACGATGTTTTTGGCCCCATTCCCCGAATTTTGGCGCCGAGCTCCCCGAATTTGGGCTCCAGCTCCCCGAATTTGGGCTCCAGCTCCCCGAATTTGAGTGCCAGCTCCCCGAATTTGCCCGAGCAGCGCGACCTTGAGGGTTGCTTGGTGTCAGGCCAACTGCCATTTCCGGTGGTGGATGATCTGGCCCCGCTGTCAGAGGCTTTGCGCTCCCGTTTGGAAGCCATGGCATCGGAGCCCCGAACCAAGAGGAAGGTGGATCGCCAGGTGCTCATCGATATCGTCCTGGACCTTTGCGAAGGGCGGTTCATCACCCTCCGCTGCTTGGCAGAACTGGTGAATCGGAAGCCCGACACTCTTCGGGATCAGTACCTCAAGATGCTCGTCCGCCAGCGGCAGCTGAGCCTTGCCTTCCCGAAAACGCCCAACCACGAGCGGCAGGCGTACACAACGGTCAAGCCATCCAGCCCATGACCGCCACCCGCCCGTTCGCCCTGCGCCTGTTCGTGCCGCCTGGGCTGCCGGAGGGGATGCGAATCGTGGAGAAGACGAACTGGAGCGGCATCGGCTACGTGATCCCTCGCTCCCAGCTCAAGGAGTTCACCCAACGCCCGGAGGCAGGACGCCCTGGCGTGTATGTGCTCACGGGTCCTGACCCTGAAGACGGCGGAGCCGACCTCGCGTAGATCGGGGAGGCCGACCCGCTCGGGCGGCGGCTGGAGCAGCACCAGGCCAAGGAGTTCTGGACCACCGCCTACGCCTTCACCTCCAAGGACGGCTACCTGAACAAGGCCCACGCCCAGCACCTGGAGGCCCGGCTGATCGGCCTGGCCCAGGCGGCCAAGCGCTGCCGGTTGGAGAACGTTGTTCAGGGCCACGCTGTGAACCTGGCCGAGATGGACCGCGCGGAGGCCGAGGGCAGGGGATACGAGTCACCGAATGGGTTCACCGTTCTCAAGGGGGCCAAGGGGCGACGCGACTTCACCGCCAGCTCCCCCGACGCCCTGATGCGCACGCGGGAGCAACTCATCCGGCAGGGCGTGCTCGCCA
>CAYGQY010000368.1:0-2593 GCA_964352195.1 uncultured bacterium | reverse complement strand
CCCCCGCACCAGCCCGCCTGGAGCTGGCCGGCCCCGGGGACGGGGACCACCGCTCCGACGCCGTGCCCGAGGAACCGGCCCTCGCGGCGCCCTTCCTCGGCTCCCGGGTGCTGCTGGAGAGCGAGATCCCGCTCGATGCGGTGTTCGCCTACCTCGATCGCCAGGCCCTCTTCGCCGGCCAGTGGCAACTGCGCAAGGGGCAGCGGCAGAGCCGGGAGGAGTATGAGGCCCTGCTGGCCAGCAAGGCCGAGCCGGTGCTGGGCCACTGGATCGAGCGCTGCCGCCAGGAGTGTCTGCTCACCCCCCGGGTGGCCTATGGCTACTTCCCCTGCGGCCGCATGGGGAACACCCTGGTGGTGTTCGATCCGGATCAGGGGGAGCGGGAGCTGGGCCGCTTCGCCCTGCCGCGCCAGCGGAGCGGTAACCGCTACTGCATCGCCGACTTCTACCGCGACTGTGTCAACGGAGGGCCCAGCGACGTGCTGCCCATGCAGGCGGTGACCATGGGGGAGACCGCCACCGCCTTCGCCCGGGAGCTGTTCGCGGCCGATCGCTACACCGATTATCTCTACTTCCACGGCCTCGGCGTGCAGATGGCCGAGGCCCTGGCGGAATGGACCCATGCCCGCATCCGCCGGGAGCTGGGGTTCGGTGACCAGGAACCCACCACGCTGCGGGAGGTGCTGGCCCAGCGCTACCGCGGCAGCCGCTATTCCTTCGGCTACCCGGCCTGTCCCAACGTGGGGGATTCCCGTCAACAGCTCGACTGGCTCGGCGCCGGGCGCATCGGCCTGACGATGGACGAGAGCGATCAGCTCGAACCCGAGCAGAGCACCACCGCCCTGGTGGCGCTCCACAGCCAGGCCCGTTACTTCAGCGCCTGAGCCCGGCCGGCCGCCGCCCTCGATGCCAGGCTGGGGCGATCCTCCGCTCTCCCCCCATGGTCATCGCCGGTCCCGAGGGTGTCGATGCGGCAATCGCCGCGGGGATTGATCTCGACGGAAGCCCCATCCCCCCCGAAATGCTCAGCCTCTACAGGGAGGTGATGGCACTGGAGGCCCAGCGGGCCCGCAGCGGTGTCACCAAGTCGATGCGCAACCGGATCGTCAAGACCGGCGCCAAGCATTTCGATCAGGACAGCCTTGACGCCCGCCTGCGCTCAGCGGGCTGGGAGGGTCTCAAGCCGAAGGAGATCGCCTTTTTCTACGGCTGAGGCCGGGCTCAGAGCTCTTCCATCGTGTCGATCACCCGCTGCTGGAAGGCCTCCAGATCGGTGGAATCGCTCAGGTCGATCCCCTCACCGGCGGCATTCTGACTGAGTTCCTGGAAATGGAAGGCCCCTTCGCCATGGGCGAGGAATTCCATGGCGGAGCTTTCACCGCTTTCCCTGAAGGCATCCAACAGGGCCATGAAGGCAGCATCTTCGGTGAAATCCCAGCGCATGTAAGGGTGTCGGAAGGTCGGAAGGGCTGCGGGCGGTGGGCCTGGGGCACCACCGCACAATGACCTTTAACGCCTGCCCCCCCGAATCCGTCAACCTTCTGGGTGCCTTTCGTGCCCCTCACTGGGCAGACTCACCAGGGAAATGAGCGAACGACCCGTGGAAGAGCTCCGGACCCCGGCCAGCGGAACGGCGCGTAATGTGCTGGGGGAACCGCTCGTGGTCTGCGGTTGCGATCCGATGACCGGCTGGTACCGCGATGGGAGCTGCGGCACCGACCCCAGCGATCTGGGTCGACACACCGTGTGCTGCGTGATCACGGAGCTGTTCCTGAGCTACTCCCGCTCCCAGGGCAACGATCTCTCCACCCCGATGCCCGTCTACGGCTTCCCGGGGCTCAAACCGGGCGACCACTGGTGCGTCTGTGCCGCCCGCTGGCTCGAGGCCTACGAAGACGGCGTGGCACCGCCTGTGCGCCTGGAGGCCACCGAGGCCTCCAGCCTCGATCTGATCCCCCTCGAGATTCTCCGCGCGGCCGCCGCCTGAGCCGCCAGGCCGGACTCACCAGGGAATCTCGGAGCCATCCCAGGCCAGGAAGCGGCCACTTTGCTCAGGCCCCCGGTGCTCCAGCACATCCAGGAGCTGCTCGGCGGCCTGTTCGGGGGAGAACAGGCGCTCGGGGGGCACGGAGGCGCGAAACGGAGCCGAAAGCGCGGTGGCGGTGGTGCCGGGATGGAGCAGGGTGACGCAGGCCAGCGGCAAGCGACGGCGCCACTCCAGGGCCAGGCAACGGAGCAACTGGTTCTGGGCGGCCTTGGCGGCTCGGTACCCGTACCAGCCCCCCAGGGCGTTGTCTCCAATGCTTCCCACCCGGGCCGAGAGGCTGGCGAACTGAACGGGACGATCGCGCACGAACAGGGGTTCCATCCCCTGGGCCAGCAGCACGGGGCCATGGGCATTGACGCTGAACAGCCGCTCCAGGGCGGCCCGCCGGACCTGGCTGAGCCGTTTCTCCGGCTGGAGCTCGCCAGCATGCAGCAGGCCGGCGCAATTGATCACCAGCCTCAGGGCGACGCCCTCGCGGCGGAGCCGCTCCCGGGCAGCATCCAGGCTGGCGTCGTCCTCGAGATCCAGGGTCAGGTGCCTCCGGGG
>CAYGQY010000367.1:0-2600 GCA_964352195.1 uncultured bacterium | reverse complement strand
CCCCCAAGGCGCCGGCCAGTCCCAAGGCGCCGGCCAGCCAGCCCCCGGCGGCCAAACCCCCGGCTCCGGCCCAGCCCAAATCCAGCTGACCCGGTCTTTCCGCAACCACCGGCACCGGGTCGTCCGGCACCGAGTCGATCGACTCCCGATCCATCCACGCCATACGAGCTCCGGACTCGCCAGCTACGGAGCCGCCCCCTCGGTGTAGGTCACGCTGCAGCGATAGCGGAAGGATTCACCCGGGGTGACCACCTCGATGCACCTGCTGCCGGTGACGGTCGCGCCCTGGGGCACCCGCTCCATGGCGTTCTGCAGGGCGCTGCCCTGATCGATGATCGAGTCTTCGGTGATGGAGCCGGCCACCGCTGGCGGGGCGGAAGCCAGGCCGATGAGCAGGGCGAGGGCGAAGGGCCATCGCGAAGGGGACACGCGGTGCATGGGCTTCTCCGGCAAGGTCTGAGGGATGCTGCCATGCATCGGCCCGGATCCGTCCCCCCTCCCGCGATGCAGATCGAGAGTTTCGCCACCTTCAACATCGCCATCGTGGTGCTGGCGGTGGGGCGCTGGCTGAACCGCCGGGTGGCTCCGCTGCGCCGGTTCAACATTCCCGAACCTGTCACCAGCGGCCTGCTGGTCTGCCTGCTGCTGGCGGGGGTGCATGCTCTCACGGGTCTGGAGATCAGCTTCAACCTGGCCAGCCGTGACTTTCTTCTGCTCTACTTCTTCGCTGCCATCGGTCTCAACGCCGATGTCAAGACACTCCTCTGCGGTGGCAGACCGCTGGCGGTGCTGCTGGTACTCACTCTCGGCTACATGGTGATGCAGAACCTGGTGGGCACCGGCATGGCCGCGGTTCTGGGTCTCGATCCGGTGCTGGGGTTGCTGGGCGGTTCGGTGTCGCTGCTGGGCGGCCACGGCACGGCCATTGCCTGGGCCCCCCGCTTCGCCCAGACCCATGGGGTCCCCAATGCCCTCGAGATCGGGGTGGCCTGTGCCACCTTCGGCCTGGTGCTGGCCTCGTTGATGGGGGGACCGATCGCCCGTCTGCTGATCCGCCGCCACGGGCTCCAGCCTTCGGCGGCGGCCGCTTCTGCGGCCCCCGATCGACGCGAGAGCGGCCCGGGCTCCACCACCTACATCAGCCTGCTGAACACCCTCTTCTGGCTCAACATGAGCCTGGCCCTGGGGGAGGTGCTCCATGAGACCCTCAAGGCCCTGGGCAGCAACCTGCCCCTGTTCGTCTGCGCCCTCTTCGGCGCCATCCTGCTCACCAATACCGTGCCGCGGGTGCTGACGATCGACTGGCCGGCGAGGACCCGCTCCCTGGCCATCATCTCGGAGATCTCCCTGGGCATCTTCCTGACGATGTCGTTGATGAGCCTCCAGCTCTGGACGATCGCCGATCTGGCGGGGCCGATCCTGGTCATCCTGGCCGCCCAGTTCCTGGTGGCCATCGCGTTCTCCCTGGCGGTGGTGTTCCGCGCGATGGGTGGGGACTACGAGGCCGCGGTGATCTGCTCCGGATTCGGGGGCATCTCCCTCGGCGCCACCCCCACCGCGATGGCGAATATGTCGGCGGTGGCCCTGACCTACGGCCCTGCCCGCCAGGCCTTCATCATCGTGCCGCTGGTGTCGGGATTCTTCGTGGATCTCAGCAACGCGGTGGTGATCCAGCGGTTCCTCAACGCCCTGGGCTGATCGGGACCCACCGGGTGGATCGGTGCCCCCACCGGTACGCTGCTGGATCGGAGGCACGCAGGGGGAAGGGGCCATGGCGATCGGGATCGGGATCAACGGGTTCGGCCGCATCGGCCGGCTGGTGTTTCGCCGAAGCTTTGAGATCGAGGGCATCGAGGTGGTGGCGATCAATGATCTGATCGATCTCGATTACATCGCCTACATGCTTCGCTACGACTCCACCCATGGTCGCTTCCGGGGGGAGGTGGAGACCCGGGGCGACCGGTTGATCGTCAACGGCCGGGCGATTCGTGTCAGCGCCGAGCGTGATCCGAAGGCCCTGGACTGGGGCGCCGTGGGGGCCGAGGTGGTGCTTGAATCCACCGGCCTGTTCCTGACCGAGGCCAGCGCCAGGGCCCATCTCGAGGCCGGCGCCAGCAAGGTGGTCCTCTCGGCCCCCTCCAAGGACGCCACGCCGATGTTCGTGATGGGTGTCAACCACACCAGCTATGCCGGCGAGGCCATCGTGTCGAACGCCTCCTGCACCACCAACTGCCTGGCTCCGATCGCCAAGGTGCTGCACGACGCCTTCGGCATCCGCGATGGGCTGATGACCACGGTTCATGCCACCACTGCCACCCAGAAAACGGTGGATGGCCCCTCGGTGAAGGACTGGCGGGGGGGTCGGGGTGCCGGTCAGAACATCATTCCCTCCTCCACCGGTGCCGCGAAGGCCGTCGGCCGGGTGATTCCGGCCCTCGAAGGCCGGCTCACCGGCATGGCGTTCCGGGTGCCCACCCCCGACGTGTCGGTGGTGGACCTCACGGTGAACCTGGAGCGGCCCGCCAGCTACGAGGCGATCAAGGCGGCGATGCGGGCGGCGGCGGCGGGGCCGCTGGCGGGCCTCCTCGGGTACACCGCCG
>CAYGQY010000366.1:0-2615 GCA_964352195.1 uncultured bacterium | reverse complement strand
CCTTGGTACAGCGACAGCTCTGTCACCATTTCATGCCGAAGTTGTGGTCAAGTGCAACTCGTTTGTCTACATTCGGGTAGATGTTCCTTCGCCGTCCCGTGCTGAAGCGTCTTGCTACTGCTCTCGTTGTGGGAGCTTCCCTCTCCGCCGCCACGGCCCTTCCGGCCGCGGCCGCCGTCGATAACGACCTCCCCGTGCGCTGGAACACCGGCGGCGCCGTCTGGTCCACCAACCTCGACGCCTTCGTCACCTTCATCGAAACCGGTGACGTCGTTGATCGTGGTCTTGCCGGCGGTCTCTCCCGCTCCGGCTGGACCGCCAGTGAAGTCCGCACCGGTCTGGCCAAGACCTACAGCGTCGATGTGGTGGGCGTAACCCGCTTCCTCTACTCCGATGACGGGGTCAAGTTCCTCAAGAACCAGACCCGCAGCTACTTCCCCTACTGGTCGATGAGCACCTACGCGGTGCAGGGGCTCCGGGGGGCGATCATCGCCGACGCCGCCGACGGAACCATCTCCTCGGCCGGCATCATGGCGGCCCTGCCCACCGACTTCCGCCTGGCTGACACCTGCGGCACCTACGACGGCAAGCAGAACATCTGCGCCGAGGGCAAGTGCCAGGGCGAGGCCCAGTGCTCCTCCCTGCTCTCCTGGTACGTCTTCCTGCCGGCCTGCATCCAGGCCAACCAGATGACCGACCCCGTGGCGGAAGTCCGCATGACCCCGGCACCGGCTCCCACCTTCGAACCCGCTCCCATCCGCGGCCTCTGGTGATCAGCCCCATGGCCCTCCGGGCCTGTGGGCTCCCGGCCCCGCTCAGGCGGGGCTTTTTTCATGGCGCCGGGCGATCAGCAGCCGGTGCTCCAGCCGCTGGGGAAGGATCGTGCCGATCCGTCTGGCCAGCTCCCGTTCCAGGATCGCCACTTCCTCGGCGCTCAGATCACCGCTGGCGAGCTGGGTGGTGAGTCGCCGGCGATAGGGAGCCTCAGCGGCCAGCCAGCGGTTCTGCACCGAGGCGGTGAGCTCCAGGCTCAGGGTCTCGGTCCAGTCCTCCAGCCGGACGGTCCAGCCCAGCGCCACCAGGCCGTCGGCCAGCTCCTGGGCCCCGGGACGCCGGGCCAGCCAGCCCCGCTCCAGGCCGGCCAGCCTCTCCAGCCCTGTGCCGGTGGCGATGCTGGCTGGTGGAGCCGGCCCGCCCGCATCCTCGATCAGGGCACCGGCCGGGCCCAGCATCGGGGTGCTGATCAGGAGGCGGCACTGGCAGCCCGCTGCCGCCAGGGCGTCGATCTGACGCAGCCAGTGGCCCGTCGCCTCCCTTGATCGGTCCCTGTCGGAAGGCCGACCGCCGATCCACTCGAACCGTTCGGCCGGATCCAGCAGCGAAGCCAGCTGCTCCGGGCGGTCCGGA
Source organism: uncultured bacterium (assembly GCA_964352195.1). Taxonomy (GTDB): domain Bacteria; phylum Cyanobacteriota; class Cyanobacteriia; order PCC-6307; family Cyanobiaceae; genus CAYGQY01. Next base: position 1,208 of record CAYGQY010000366.1, on the reverse strand, counting down.
GCGGTTGTCAGGAGCCGTGGGCGCCGCAGGCTGTCAAGCAGGCCCAGTTGGGCCTGCAGCCGCTCCTGGATCTCCGCCTCAGCCACACTCAGCACCACGCCCCCCTCCGGAGCCTCCTCCAGGGGATCCAGTGCCCAGAGAAGGGAGCGGGCCTGCAGGATCAGGGTCCGGTCTTGACGGCTCCAATGGGCTCCCTGCCAGAAGCGCCGGCGCAGCTGGTCCAGACGCTCCCCCTCCGCTCCGATCTGCCGCCGGATCCAGCGCTGCAGGTCCGCCTCGTCGGGGCCGCTGCTCAGCAGGGGACCCTGTTCCGCGTCCGCTTCGGCCTCGGCGGCGAGCTGGGCGGCCCGACGCCGCTGCAGCCGGCCCCGTAGCCGCCCTTCCCAACCCAGGGTCCCCGGCTGCCAGAACACTTCCCCCTGCAGGGACGCCGGCAGGTAGCGCTGGGCTACCCAGTGCTCGGTGTGGGCGTGGGGATAGCGATAGCCGACCCCATCGCCGAAGGCCTGGCCGTCGCGGTTCCCATCGCGCAGGTGGGAGGGCACCTCCTGGCGGTTGGCGGTCCGCACCGTTCGAAGGGCATCGAAGAAGCCCAGCACGCTGTTGCTCTTCTCCGCGCCGGCCAGGTAGAGGGCGGCCTGGGCGAGGGGATGGAGGCCCTCCGGCAGACCCACCCGCTCGAAGGCGGCGGCGCAGGCCTCCACCACCACCACCGCCTGGGGATCGGCCAGACCCACGTCTTCGCCGGCGGCGATCAGCATGCGCCGGAAGATGAAGCGGGGGTTCTCGCCGGCCTCCACCATGCGGGCCAGCCAGAACAGGGCGGCGTCGGGATCGGATCCCCGCAGCGATTTGATGAAGGCGCTGATCGTGTCGAAGTGGGCGTCCCCCTGCTTGTCGTAGAGCACGGCCCTCTGCTGAATCGACTCCTCCGCGATCGCCAGATCGATTCGGATCGTCCCCTCGGGCCCGGGCGGGGTGGTCTCGACCGCCAGCTCCAGGGCATTGAGCAGGCTGCGGGCATCGCCACCGGCCACATCCACGAGGTGATCGGCGGCCTCAGGGCTGAGTTGCACGGTCAGCTGGCCATAGCCCTGCTCAGGGTCGCTGAGGGCCCGCTCCAGCAACTGCCGCAGCTGGGGGGCTTCCAGGGGCTGCAGCCGAAACAGCCGCGAGCGGCTCACCAGCGCCTTGTTCACCTCGAAGTA
>CAYGQY010000365.1:0-2624 GCA_964352195.1 uncultured bacterium | reverse complement strand
GGGCGGCCCCGTCGGGGGGGTGCAGCAGCAGCTGGCGCAGGGCCTGGCCCAGTCGCGTTCCCCCGGGCTCCCGGCTGACCACCAGATCGGCGCCGGGGGGGCGCAGGCCGCTGGCGGGAAGCCAGTGGCGCAGCTGCTCCAGCTGGGTGGTCTTGCCGCTGCCGTCGATCCCCTCCAGCACCAGGAAGCGCCCCCGCGGCACGGGGGCCTCAGGCCCGGCCATGGAGCAGCAGCGCGTTCACCACCACCGTCACGGAGCTGAGGGCCATCAACAGGGCCGCCAGCGGCGGCGTCAGCAGCAGGCCATAGCCGGGCAGCAGCAGGCCGGCCGCGATCGGCAGCACGATCAGGTTGTAGCCGAAGGCCCAGGCCAGGTTCTGGCGCACCTTGGCGAGGGTGCGGCGGGCCAGACGCAACGCCTCCACCAGCCCCTCGAGCCGATCGCCCAGGATCACCAGGTCGGCCGTGTCCTGGGCGATCTGGGTGCCGGTGCCCACGGCGATCCCCAGGTCGGCCGCCGCCAGGGCGGGAGCATCGTTAATGCCGTCACCCACCATGGCCAGGGGACCGAGCCGGCGCGCCTCGACGATGCGCTCCAGCTTCTGCTCAGGCCTGAGCTCCCAGGCCAGATCGGCGGCCGCGAGGCCGAGGCGCTCGCCCAGCTGGAGCACCGGCTGGGCACGATCACCGCTGAGCACGCCGAGCCGCAGCCCCTGGGCGGCCAGGGCGGCCAGGGTAGTGGCCGCATCGGAGCGGGGCTGATCCTGCACCGCCACCAGACCCAGCACCGAGGTCTGGGAGGCCACGGCCAGCACCGTGGCCCCCTGAGCTTCCAGCCCGTCGAGGCGGCGGTGCAAGTCCGGGGCCAGGGGCAGACCCAGCTGGGACAGCCAGTCCGGGCGGCCGATGCGGCAGATCCCCGCCTCCGTCCCGACGCGGCCTTCCAGGCCGGCACCGGGGACGGTGAGGCTGTCGCTCACCTCCTGGAGGGACAGCTGACGGCGCTGGGCCTCCTGCAGCAGCGCATGGGCCAGGGGATGGCGGGTCTGCTGCTCAAGGGCGGCGGCGATGCCGATCAACCGATCGGCGGCGGCCCCCTCGGGATCTACGTCCCCGGGATCCCCGCCACCGGCAGGCACCACAGCCACCACGAGGGGGCGCCCCAGGGTGAGCGTGCCGGTCTTGTCGAAGAGGATGGCCTGGAGACCGGCGGCCGTCTCGATCGCGTCGCCTCCGCGGAACAGCAGTCCGGAGCGGGCCGCCAGGCCCGAGCCCACCGTGATGGCCGTGGGGGTCGCCAGGCCGAGGGCACAGGGACAGGCCACGACGAGGACGGAAATCGCCAGTTGCAGGGCCAGGGAGAAGGGACTGGAGATCGGAGTGCCCAGCAGTCCCAGCCCCCCATGGCCGCTGTGCCCCCCGGGGGCGGCACTGAAGCTCAGCAGCACCTGGGGCCAGAGCCGGGTGCCCCACTGCCACCAGAACAGGAAGGTGCCCAGGGCCAGGGCCAGCACCGCCAGGCTGAAACGGCCCGCCACCCGATCCGCCAGGCGCTGGATCGGTGCCTTGCGGGCCAGGGCCTGCTCCACCAGGGCGATGATCCTGGCAAGGGTGGTGGCGGCCCCGGTGTGGCGGACCTCCAGCACGAGAGGGGCCTGCAGGTTGAGCATGCCGGCCATCAGCTCCCGGCCAGGCTCGGCCTCCAGGGGCAGGGGCTCTCCGGTGAGACTCGACACATCCACGGCGGAGCGGCCCTCCAGGACCAGGCCATCCACCGGCACCCGATCCCCCGGCAGCAGCCGGACCCGATCCCCGGGCCGCAGGCCACCCACCCGCACCTCGCGAGGGGGACCATCCCCCAGCAGCAGCAGAGCCCGATCCGGCTGCAGCTGGACCAGCCGCTCCAGGGCCTCTCCGGTGCGATGGCGGGCCCGTTCCTCGAGAAAACGGCCCAGCAGCACGAACCCGAGCAGCATCACCGGCTCGTTGAAGAAGCAGGGCCAGCCGGAGGCCGGTCGCAGGAAGGCCACCAGGCTGGCCAGGTAGGCACTGGCCATGCCCAGGCCCACCAGAGTGTCCATGCTGGGAGCCCGGTGCCAGGCGTGGCGGGCACCGCGCACCAGGATCCCCCGCCCGGGGCCGACGAGCGCCAGGGTGGCGACCAGGGCATGGAACCAGAGGGCAGCCAGCACGGACATTCCCGGCAGGGTCAGCAGGGGAGCCGGCAGGCTGCGCGATTCGGCGAGATGGCCGAGCACCGACACCAGCAGCAGGCTGAGGGCCACGATTAGCTGGCGCCAGCCCTGCCACCAGCGCCGCTGGGCCACCCGCTCGGCCCTCGAGAGCACCGAGGGCGCGCCGTCCCGGCGCCGGGCCTCAAAACCCAGGGCAAGCAGGCTGGAAATCAACGGTTCGGCCGCCCCGGCCGGCTCCCCCGCGGTGGGGTCCAGACCGATCCAGGCGGTGCGGGTGAGCAGGCTGACGCTGGCCTGGCAGACCCCGGGCTGCTCCAGCAACCGCTGCTCCACGGCCCGCACGCAACCCCCGCACTTCATCCCATCGACCTCCAGCAGCAGGGGCTCGACCCCGGGGGCCGCCGGGGTCGTCGCCGCGGGGATCCCGGC
>CAYGQY010000364.1:0-2632 GCA_964352195.1 uncultured bacterium | reverse complement strand
GGCCCGGGGCGGCACCCTGCTGGTGACGCTGGAGCCCTGCTGCCACCACGGCCGCACGCCCCCCTGCAGCGAGGCCGTGATCGCCGCCGCTCCGGCCCGGGTGGTGGTGGCGATGGCCGATCCCGACCCACGGGTGGCCGGGCGGGGCCTCGCCCAGCTGCGGGCGGCGGGGATCGAGGTGATTGATGGCGTGCGTCAGGCACAGGCCCTGGCACTGAACGCCCCCTTCCGCCATCGCCTCGCCAGCGGCCGGCCCCTGGGTGTTCTCAAATGGGCCATGAGCCTGGACGGCCGCACGGCCCTCGCCAACGGCGAAAGCCAGTGGATCAGCGGACCGGCGGCCCGCGACTGGGTGCACCGGCTGCGGGCCCGCTGTGATGCGGTGATCGTGGGCGGCGGCACCGTGCGCGCCGACAACCCCCGGCTCACCAGCCGGGGCCGGCGGCAGCCGGAACCGCTGCGGGTGGTGCTCAGCCGCAGCCTCGACCTGCCCGCCGGCGCCCGGCTCTGGGAGCCGGGCGGGGCCCGCACCCTGGTGGCCCATGGCCCGGAGGCCCCCGCCCAGGCGTGCCGGCGGCTGGAGGCCCTCGGCGTGGAGCGGCTGGAGCTGGCGGTCTGCGAGCCGGCCGCCCTGGCCACCGTCCTGGCCGCGCGTGGCTGTAACCAGGTGCTGTGGGAATGCGGACCCGCCCTGGCGGCGGCCGCCCTGCGCCAGGGCTGCGTGCAGCGGCTGGCCGCGGTGGTGGCGCCGAAGCTGCTGGGCGGCGAGGCGGCCCGCACCCCCCTGGGGGATCTGGGCCTGGAGCGGCTCGAGGAGGCGCAGCCCTGGATGCAGCGGCAACTGGGACGTCTGGGGCAGGATCTGCTCTGGGTTCTCGATGGACCCAGTGCCCATGGCCCCGGACCCGAGGGCCCCTGAACCTGGAGTTGCCTGTTGAATTTGCTTCCCTTCAATCTGCACATCCCGCTCCTGAGTGCCCTCCTGGCGGCGCTCGTCTGGATCGCGCTCCAGCTGATCGCACGGAGACTCCCCCCAGGCTCTCTGGCGCGGGCCCTGATCCAGCGCAGCCGGCTGAGCCTCTCGGTCACCGTGCTGCTGGCCGGGCTGGGCTGGTGGCTCGCCGATCTGCTGGGGGCCGGCTCCCTGCCCCTGCTGCAGGGAGCCGGCGAGGTGCGCGATCTGGTGGTGGCCGCCGGGGTGATCTGGACCCTGCTGCGCTGCAAGGGAGAACTGCTCACCAAGGCGGACGTCTACTCCAACCAGCTCTTCCCCACACTTGCGGCCCGCGACCGGCTGTTCCTGGTCGATGTGGCCGACAAGTTGGTCTCCACCCTGGTCGTGGCGATCGTGCTGCTCGAGGTGCTGCGGTTGCTGGGCACGCCAGCCACGGTGCTGGCCACGGCCGGCGGTTTCGGGGCGGCGGCCGTGGGCTTCGGAGCCCGCACGATCGTGGAGAACGTGCTGAGCGGCATCAGCATCTATATCAACCGTCCCTTCGTGGTGGGGGACCTGATCCAGATCCCCTCTGAATCGCTGATCGGCTCGGTGGAGCACATCGGCTGGTTCTACACCCAGCTGCGCGATCTGGAACGGCAGCCGATCTTCATGCCCAACGGCATCTTCATCATCAAGCCGGTGATCAACAGCGGCGGAATCGACAACCGCCGCGTCTGGATCGAGTTCCAACTCCGTTACACCGATCGAGGCGCGATCGAGGAGATCATCAGCGACCTGCAGACGGTGCTCAAAGCCGACCCCGAACTGGATCCGGCCAAACCCCATGTGGTCCATTTCGTGGGCTATGGGGCGTCGAGCCTGGATCTGCGCCTGCTCTGCTTCTGCGCCAGCAGCGATATCTTTGCCACCTGGGACATGCAGCAGCGGCTGTTGCTGGAGATCGGCCGGGTGGTGGAGGCCCACGGCGCCGCGATGCCCTTCCCGACCCGCACCCTGCTGCACGCCTGAGCCATGGGGCTCTCCTTCCGGGAACTGCAGGCCCGCCTGCGGGCCGATTGGGGGGAATACGAGCCCGGCGGACCCGATGCGTCCGAGGCCGGAGACGGGGCCTGCGATCTGCTGGTGGTGCCCTCCCTGAGCATGGACCAGGGCCAGATGGATCTGGTCACCGGTGCCCACCACTACGAGGAGCGCCAGCTGTTCTCCCTGATCCGCCTGCGCCATCCCGGCGTGCGGGCCGTCTACGTGACCAGCAAGCTGCTGCCCGAACTGGTGGTCGATGCGGTGCTGGAACTGCTTCCCGGGGTGCCCGCCTCCCACGCCCGCCGGCGCCTGCACCTGTTCGACACCGATGACGCCTCCCCCCGCTCCCTCACCGAGAAGCTGCTGGAGCGGCCGGCCCTGCTGGAGCGCATCGGGGAACGGCTGCGACCCGGTCGCAGCGTGATGACCTGCTTCAACGTCACCCCGCTCGAGAAACAGCTCTCCGAACGCCTGCAGGTGCCGCTGCTGGGCACCGATCCCGCCCTGAGCCACTGGGGCAGCAAGGCCGGCAGCCGCGAGCTGTTCGAGCGCTGCGGCGTGCCGCTGCCCCCCGCCAGCCCCCTGGTGCACGCCCTCGACGGCCTGGCCGCGGCCGCCGCCAGCCTCTGGGCGCCCCCCCCCGGGCTGGCG
>CAYGQY010000363.1:0-2638 GCA_964352195.1 uncultured bacterium | reverse complement strand
GCCTGCTCAAGGAATTCGAGAAGGAACTCGCCATCCTGCGGGGCCGGGTCGACAACCTCGAAGCCAAGGTGGGTGAGCTGGAGGCCACCCAGTTCTCCACCACCACCACCCTCAGCGGCCTGGCCACCTTCGTGGTGGGAGCCAATGCGTTCCATGGCAGTGCGGCGCTCCAGCGGGACGCCGCCCGCGCCGAGGTGGGGGCCACCACCTTCTCCTACGACCTCCAACTGACCCTCGACACCAGTTTCACGGGCAAGGACCTGCTGCGCACGATCCTGCGGGCGGGCAACTTCGGCGACTCCGCCTTCGGCGGGGCCGGACCCACCGGCGGCCTCTCCAGCCTGGAGATCGCGTTCCAGGAAGGGTCCGGCCCCGATTCACTCGGCATCGACAAGCTCTATTACCAGGTTCCGATCGGCGCTGGGTTCACAGCCACGGTCGGTGGACGGGTGGGACAGGAAGACATGCTCGCCCTCTGGCCCAGCGTCTACCCGGCGGACACGGTCCTCAACGTGCTCACCCTCAATGGGGCGCCTGCGGCCTACAACAAGAACCTCGGACCCGGTGGAGGCCTCTGGTGGCAGGCCAATGGCCTCAGCATCAGCGCCAACTATGTGGCCGCCAACGGCAGCGTGGGGAATCCAAACGAGGGCGGCCTCGGCACCAGCGCCTCCGCCGGCACCGGCACCGTGCAGATTGGTTACGCCAGCGATCAGTGGGCCCTGGCGGCCATCTATTCCTATTTGCAGAGCGGTGTGGAGGTCCCCGGCGCCACACCACTCTCCGCCACCGCCTTCTCCGATCCCGCCAGCCGCACCAACGCTTTTGGCCTCAGCGGCTACTGGCAACCGAAGGAATCGGGTTGGCTTCCCTCGATCAGCGCCGGCTGGGGCCTCAACAGCACCAGCACCGACAACAGCCAGACGGATGGCCGCGTCAGCACCAGCCAGTCGTGGATGGTGGGACTCCAGTGGAGTGATCTGTTCGTCAAGGGCAACGCCCTTGGCATGGCGGTGGGTCAGCCGGTCTTCGCCACAGCCCTGCAAGGAAACGACTCTCCCAATGATGGGAACTACGTCTGGGAGTGGTGGTACAAGTTCCAGGTCACGGACAACATTTCCGTGACACCGGCGTTGTTCTATCTGAGCCGGCCCCTGGGGCAGGACACACCCCCAGGGCAGAGCTTCAGCCAGCTGGGAGGGCTCGTGAAGACCACCTTCCAGTTCTGAGCCGATGCCCTGAGGAACCAGGCGTCAGACTGTTGAACCAGCCCCTCGCCCGGTGGCGATGGCCTCCGGCGGCATCCCTCCCCCATGATCAGCACCGCAACCCAACCGTCCCCAGCCCCTGACCAGGCCACGGCCAGCCTGCCGGTGACCATCCTCACCGGTTTCCTGGGCGCCGGCAAGACCACTCTGCTCAACCACATCCTCAGCAATCAGGTCGGTCTGAAGACAGCCGTTCTGGTCAACGAATTCGGCGAAATCGGCATCGACAACGATCTGATCATCTCCACCGGCGAAGACATGGTGGAGCTGAGCAACGGTTGCATCTGCTGCTCCATCAACGGCGAGCTGCTCGAAGCTGTGGAGCGCATCCTGGAGCGCCCCGAGCCCGTGGATTACCTGGTCGTGGAAACCACGGGCCTGGCCGATCCGCTGCCGGTGGCCATGACCTTCCTGGGCAGTGAGCTGCGCGACAGCACCCGTCTGGATTCGATCATCACCTTGATCGACGCCGAAAATTTCGAGGCCAGCTCCCTCGAGAGCGAAGTGGGACGGGCCCAGGTGATCTACGGCGACATCCTGATGCTCAACAAGTGCGATCTGGTGCCTGCCCCCCAGCTCGAGCAGGTGGAGGAGGTGCTGCGCACGCTCAAACCGGATGCCCGCATCCTGCGATCGGTGAAGGGTGAGGTGGCGCTGCCGCTGCTGCTGAGCGTGGGGCTGTTTGAATCTGACCGGATGGTGAGCGGTGAGGCCCAGGCCCAGGCCCACGCCCACGTACCCGCCTTGGACCACGGCAGCTGCGACCACGACCACGGCCACTGCGAGCACGGTGGCGACCACGCTCACGGGCACGGCCACTCCCATGGGCACGATCACACTCCGGCGTCCGGCAACCCGTCAGCCGACCATCTCGCCATCGAAGGATTCACGTCGCTGTCGTTTGCGGCCGAGAGTCCCTTGTCCCTGCGCAAATTCCAGAACTTCCTCGACAACCAGCTTCCGACCGGCGTCTTCCGCGCCAAAGGCATCCTCTGGTTCAAGGAGAGCGAACGGCGCCATGTGTTTCACCTCGCCGGCAAGCGCTTCTCGATCGACGACAGCGACTGGCCGGGGGAGCGCAAGACTCAGCTCGTGCTGATCGGCAAGGATCTCGATCACGACCGCCTGCGTCGCCAGCTCCAGGCCTGTGTGGCCAAGGGGTCCGGCCAGGGGTTTGCCTGAGTGACGGATGGATGTACTCGATGACCATGATCCCGGTAACCATGGTGACCCGGCCCTGTGCGATTCGATCCGGGACGGCTGCAGTCCATCCCTAGTTTCCACGGGTCCTACAGGCGTTCGACCACGCCGAAATCCTTGATCCAGCCCATCTGTTCCCGTTCGCTTCAGCAGGCCGGCGCCGGCCTGCT
>CAYGQY010000362.1:0-2642 GCA_964352195.1 uncultured bacterium | reverse complement strand
TCACCCACCCCTGGCTGTCGCCATCAAGATCGGGAAGGGAGGTGGTGTCGAGGGCGAACGGCTGCAGATCGGCCCCGGGCAGGCACAGCAACGTCACGCTCAGGGCCGGTGCCTGCTCCACCTCGTGGGCCGCACCGGAGACCTCCGTGCCCACCACGCCACCGCCGGCGCAGCCCAGCCAGTGGCGGGACTGGAGCCGGGCCCGGAGCAGCGGCAGCAGCCGGGGCAGATCACTGGCGTAGGTGGTGGAGCAGAACACCAGGGCCAGATCAGCCTCGCCGCGGCCGGCCAGTCCCCGCACCACGTCATCCACCGCGCCTTCCAGGGAGGCGTTGCGCGAGAGAGCCGTGCGGCAGGACGCGGTCCGCTCGCCACGGTTCAGCCAGGAGAGCAGGGGAGACGCGGGCATGGATCGGACCCTACTGGTGAAGCATGGCGCGGATAATGGCGCCTTCCCGTACCTCGCCCGTGCCAGACCTGCTCTACCGGACCCTGGTGTGGCTCGATTTTCGCCTCGCCGTCGTTGTCACGGTGGGGTTGCCTCTGGTTCTGTTGCTCTGGGCGGCCCTGCGGCGGGAGGGGGCCCTGGTGCGGCTGCTGGGCATCTACTGGAAGGTGGCGAGCCTGCTGGCCATCGCCGTGCTCCTGCTGGTGGATGCCCGGCCGCTGGCCTACCCGCTGCTCGTGGTGGCCAAGCTGCTGATGGTGGCGGCGGTCTGGTTCTGGGTGGATCTCAACGAGGAACTGGCCGATCTGCCCCCCTGGCGCCCGCTGCCCCTCACGGTGCGGGCCTGGCGCTGGGCGCTCACCGGTTTCGGTGTGCTCGGCGCCGCCCTGGCCGCCAGTGCGTCCACCTGCGGCCTGGGGCAGCTGCAGCGCCCCTTCTGCCAGGTGTGGCTGGAGGCCCCCCGCCGCCTGCACACCCTGGTGGCCCGGCTGTTCAGCTTCATCTTCGGCGCCGATCTGACCCCCACGCTCACGGCCTTCATTGGCTATCTGGCCCTGGTCGCCTTCGTGGTGGGGCTGTTGCAATGGCTGCTGGTGCGGTTGCCCCGCCAGGGCCGGGTGGCGGGAGGATTCTGATGCCGGTCGCTTCCGATCGATCCGGACCCATCCGATGACCTGGCTTGCCGAGCTCGAAGCGATCAGCCGCGGCCGGCCCGACCGGGTGCTGCGGTTGCGGGGCACCCTGCCGCCGGTGGGGCTGGAAGCGGGGGACGGGTCCGTCGAGGCGTTCGAATTGCTGATCTTCCGTGGTTTCTCCAGCAGCGTGACCCATCCCACTGCTGTCGATCCCGACCGGCCCGCCCTGCCGGAGACGGCGCGCGTGGAGAGTGCCGAACTGCTGCAGGGACCGCTGAACCCCGCGCACGAGCAGGTGCTGGCCGGACCGGCGCCGGTCGAATCGTTTCTGGATCCCTCCCGCTGGTGAGGGGCCCGGCAGCGGCCTGGCTCAGCGCTTGCTCAGCACAGCCACACAGCGGCCGCACAGGGTGGGATGGCTGGGATGGTGGCCGACATCGGTTTCCACGTGCCAGCAGCGTTCGCATTTCCGGCCCATCGCCCGGGCGATCCGCACCGTGAGACCCGCCTCATGGGCCTCGGCCAGGGAATCGGCCAGGGGAGGCTGGGCCGGATCACGCCGCTGCAGTTCGGAGACGAGCAGCCAGTCGGCCAGGTCATCCACCGTGGGGTGCGGGCTGGCGTCCAGCCGGGCCAGGGCCGGGGCCAGGGCGGCGGCGGCCGCCCCCTCACCGAGCTCAAGTTCGATGCGCGCCTCCAGGGAGGCCCCCAGGGTCCCGGCGCTGCGACAGCTCTCCAGCTGCCGGTTCACCAGAGAGCGCAGCTCCAGGATCGGCCGCAGCGGCTCCACCAGGGCCGCCTCGCGCCAGGAGGCGGCCGCCACCGGCCAGCCCCGCTCGAAGACGGAGCGCTCGGCCACCGGATAGGGCAGGGCCTGCCAGATGTCCTCGGCCATGTGGCAGAGCACCGGGGCGATCAGGCCGGCCAGTCGCTCCACCACCAGCGCCAGCACCGTCTGGCAGCTGCGGCGGCGGAAGGACCCCGACGCGCTCACGTAGAGCCGGTCTTTCGCGATGTCGAGATAGACGTTGGAGAGGTCCACGACGCAGAAGTTCTGCAGTGCCTGAAAGAAGCGGTAGAACTCGAAGCGCTCGAAATCGCCGCTGACGGCCTCGATCACGCTGGCGGTGCGCTCCAGCATCCAGCGGTCGAGCAGCGGCAGATCGGTGATCGGCACCCCGTCGGTGGCGGGATCGAAATCGTGCAGGTTGCCGAGCAGATAGCGGGCGGTGTTGCGCACCTTGCGGGTCACATCGGCCAGCTGTCGCACGATCCCCGGCCCGAGGGGCACATCGGCGGAATAGTCCACCGAACTCACCCAGAGCCGCAGCACGTCGGCGCCGTAGGCCGGCTCCTGCTTCTCGTTCCTGCCCCCCTCCACCAGCACGGCCGGATCGACGACGTTTCCGAGTGATTTGCTCATCTTGCGGCCCTTCTCATCGAGGGTGAATCCGTGGGTGAGGACGCGGCGGTAGGGGGCGGTGCCGTTGACGGCCACCGACGTGAGCAGGCTGCTCTGGAACCAGCCGCGGTGCTGGTCGGAGCCCTCCAGGTACAGG
>CAYGQY010000361.1:0-2642 GCA_964352195.1 uncultured bacterium | reverse complement strand
TCCCTTCTACACCGGAACCCAGAAGATCCTCGACACCGAAGGTCGGGTGGATCGCTTCATGCGGAAATACGGCATGGGCAGCGCCGACAGCGCCACCGCCGCAGCGGTGCGCCCCCAGGGCAATGGGGAATCCTCCACCGCCGAGGCGCCCGTGGCCGCCACCTCCGCCGGCACCGCTCCAGTCTGAACACCGCCGCGTCCTGCCGCGCCGCCTCTGCCTGAACACTCTCCGGACCGTTCCCAAAGCCGGATGCCCGTGGGCATCCGGCTTTGCTCTGGCCGGAGGTCCTGAGCCGATGCCCCTCCCGGATGCCCCCCGCCGATGGATGTCTCCTTTCTGAGCGAGCGCCTCGAGGCCGCCAGCCGCACGTTTCACACCCTCGAGCGCCAGCTGGCCGATCCCAACCTGGCGGGCAATCCGTCCCTGCGGCTGCGGATCACCCGGGAACGGGCCCGGCTAGAGCCGCTCGTGCATGGCTACGAGGAGCTTCGATCCCTGCGGGAGGATCTGGCCGATGCCCGACGGCTGCTGCGTGAAAGCCGGACCGACCCGGAGATGGAGGCCCTGGCCCAGGAGGAGATCGGCCGGCTCGGGGATCGCATCGAGGCCATCGAGGCCAGCCTGACCCTGGCCCTGCTCCCCAGCGACCCGAGGGATGGGCGCAGCGTGATGCTGGAGATCCGAGCCGGCGCCGGCGGCGACGAAGCCTCGCTCTGGGCGGGCGATCTGGCCCGGATGTACGAACGGTTCTCCCAGGCCACCGGCTGGAGAGTGGAACCCCTGAGTGCCTCCGAGGCCGATCTCGGCGGCTACAAGGAGCTGATCCTCTCGATCCGGGGAGAGGGCGTCTACAGCCGGCTGAAGTACGAGGCGGGCGTGCACCGGGTTCAGCGGGTTCCGGCCACGGAATCCCAGGGGCGGGTCCACACATCCACAGCCACCGTGGCAGTGATGCCGGAGGCCGATCCGGTCGAAGTGCAGCTCGATCCCGCCGATCTGGAGATCAGCACCGCCCGCTCCGGCGGCGCCGGGGGCCAGAACGTCAACAAGGTGGAAACCGCCGTGGACCTGCTCCACAAGCCCAGCGGCATCCGCGTCTTCTGCACCCAGCAACGCTCCCAGCTCCAGAACCGGGAGCGGGCCCTGGAGATCCTGCGGGCCAAACTGCTGGAACGGGAGCTGGCGGCCGCCGCCCTGGTCGAGAGTTCCGCCCGGCGGGCCCAGGTGGGCAGCGGCGATCGCAGTGAGAAGATCCGCACCTACAACGCCAAGGACAACCGGGTCACCGACCACCGACTCGGACGGAACTTCGCCCTTGAGCCCGTGCTGCAGGGCCAGCTGAGCGAACTGATCGGGGCCTGCGTCTCCGCCGACCAGCGCCGCCGGCTCGAGCAGCTCGCCCTCGACGCGGGCGGCGGCTGAGACGGCTCTCCAGAGTTGCTCAGGCTCCGATCACGTACTTGGCCCACTCCCGTCGCCCCGAGCGGATGTGACGGGTGGCCTCGAAGTAGAGGGTGCTGACCGGGCGACGGGGCACCCGGGCCAGGGGCATCGAGGCCTCCCGTGGCGTGCGGCTTCCCTTGCGCACATTGCAGCGCAGACAGGCCGTGGTCACATTCTCCCAGCTGTCGGTGCCACCCCGGCTGCGGGGGATCACATGGTCGATCGAGAGCTGGTCCCCCTGATACCCGCAGTACTGACAACTGTGGCCGTCCCGTTGAAAGATGTTGCGACGGGTGAGAGGCAACTGCTTGAACGGCACCCGCACGAACTGGCGGAGGCGGATCACCGAGGGTTGGAGGAACTCGCCGCGCAGGATGTGATCGGAATCATGCTCGAGGCCTTCAGCTTTGCCTTTCAGCACCATCACCGTGGCCCGGCGCCAACTGGTGATGTTCAGCGGTTCGTAGGAGGCATTCAGGACCAGAACCTGACTCATGGCGCGCTGACCAGCGGAGACGTGCCAGCTCCCCGGTTCAGCGGCATGTTACTAGGCAGAGCGCGCCGGATCGGCGCTACGTTCTACGGTTGGGCCGATCCCCCTTCAGCGTTCTCGCGCGTGGGAGCGCCGCGATGCCCGAGACCAGGCCCATCACCTCCTCGATCAGCTCGGTGCCCCCCCGGCGGGAGCCCCCCCGTCGAGCACCGCTGACGCCACCGGCCGCCGGCCTCCATCCGCGGCAGCGGGCCTGGGTGGAGGTCGACGAGGCGGCGATCACCGGCAATGCCCGCCGTGTGAAGCGGTTTCTGTCGCCGGGAACGGAGTTGATGGCCGTGGTCAAGGCCGATGGGTACGGCCATGGCGCCCTGCCGGTAGCCCGGGCCGCCCTGGCGGGGGGGGCCACGGCGCTGGGGGCGCACGCGGTGAGTCGGCCGTTCGCGACCGGCTGGGGGCGGCCGCGAACCGGCACGCTACGCCCTGTCCCGGTGCTGACGGGACAAGTGATCGTGCGGAAGATCAGGACTGGCGCCGGTTGGGACGGCGCGGCACCCTGACAAAGCACGAACCTTCACCGCTGCCACCATGCCGAGTCACGATCGAACGAAAGGCCCGCGCGCGGGGCGTTCGGTCGCTCGGGCCTCGGCATGGTGGCAGCGGTGAAGGTTCGTGGTTTGTCAGGGTGCCGCGCCGTCCCCACCG
>CAYGQY010000360.1:0-2647 GCA_964352195.1 uncultured bacterium | reverse complement strand
GCTGGGGAGACATGGGTGGGTGGGGTGGGGATTCAGGAGGTGAGCGGGGTGGGGCCGCCGCTCAGGGCCGGCGCCACATCAGGCCATCGCGGCCGATCAGGCTGTCGGCGGCGGCGGGACCCCAGGTGCGGGCCTCGTAGGGATGGACTGGAAGCTGCCAGGGACTCTCCTCGATCAACTCCAGCAGCGGCGTGTAAAGGCGCCAGGCCGCTTCCACTTCGTCGCCTCGGGTGAACAGAGTGGGGTCCCCCAGCATGGCGTCCGCCAGCAGGCGCACGTAGCCCTCATCGGAGGGTTCCCCAAAGGATTCGTCATAGGAGAAGTGCATGTCCACCGGGCGGCTGCGCATCCCCGACCCGGGTGATTTGACCTCGAAGCGGAAGCCGGCACCCTCGTCGGGCTGGATGCGCAGGATCAGCTGGTTGGCGGTGGGGCTGCCGCCGGCGGCATCGAACAGATGCACGGGAGCCTCCCGGAAGGTCAGCACCACCTCACTCATGCGCTTGGGCAGGCGCTTGCCGGTGCGCAAGTAGAAGGGCACGCCCTGCCAGCGCCAGTTGTCGATGAAGAGCTTCATCGCCACATAGGTTTCGGTGGTGCTGTTGGGGTTAACCCCCGGCTCCTGGCGGTAGCCCGGCAGCGGGCGGCTGGCGCTGCCACCCGGTCCGTACTGGCCCCGGACGCAGCAGTTCCAGGGCTCCAGCTCATCGGCCAGCCGGGCCGACTGGAGCACCTTGGCCTTCTCGTTGCGGATCGCCTCGGGATCGAACCGTCCGGGCGCCTCCATGGTGGTGAGGGCGAGCATCTGGGTCAGGTGGTTCTGCACCATGTCCCGCAGGGCTCCGGAATCCTCGTAGTAGCCAGCCCGCTCTTCCACACCGACCGTTTCCGCGGCGGTGATCTCCACACTGGCGATGTAGTTCCGGTTCCAGATCGGCTCGAAGATCGTGTTGGCGAACCGCAGCACCAGAATGTTCTGGACAGTCTCCTTGCCCAGATAATGATCGATGCGGAACACCTGGCTCTCCTGGGCGCAGGCCTGCACGATCGTGTTGAGCTGCTGGGCGCTGCCGTAGTCGCGGCCGAAGGGTTTTTCGATGACCACCCGGCTGCGCTTGGGATCGCTGAGCAGGCCGGCAGCGGCCAGGGCCTGGCAACCGCTGCCGTAGAACGCCGGGGACACCGACAGGTAGAAGGTGCGATTGCCACGGGTGGCCCGCTGGCGGTCGATGCCCTCAAGGCGCTGGGCAAGCCGCACCAGATGGTCCGGCTGCTGCAGATCGACGGGCTCATAAAAGAGCCCGGCGGCGAACTGATCCCAGGCCCCCTGGTGTTCGGTGGCCACCGTCCCAAGCGCTTCGGCCATGTG
The DNA here is from genome assembly GCA_964352195.1 of uncultured bacterium. GTDB lineage: Bacteria > Cyanobacteriota > Cyanobacteriia > PCC-6307 > Cyanobiaceae > CAYGQY01. The sequence goes on along the minus strand of CAYGQY010000360.1, from coordinate 1,278 downwards.
GGAGCGGAAGTCCTCGTCGCTCCAGGGCCGTCGCGCGCAGCCCAGAACGGCGAATTCCGTGGGCAGGCGTCGCTGCCGGTACAGCTCGAACAGGGCTGGCACCAGCTTGCGGTGTGTGAGGTCGCCGCTGGCGCCGAAAATCACCAGACACTGGGGCGAGATCACCCGTTCCTGGCGCAGCCCGACCCTCAGCGGATTGGTGAGCGTGACGGTCATGGAGGAGAGGCGGATGGATCCTGAGTACCCACGAAAGCCGGGAACGCCCCCCCGGCGCCGCCGCCGGCGCGCTTCTGTGCTGGTTTCGGAAAAAAGGCCCGCCTCCGGGGGCGGGCCAGGCCCGGCCGCGATGGCGGGCCCGGGGGGAGATCTCAGTAGGTTTCCACGTGCCAGCGCTCGGCCTTCTTGAGCTGGGGACGGAGTTCCGACCAGGTGAGACCCTTGGCGTCGGCAGCGGTGGTCATGGCCTCATCGATGCCCGGCTCCATGCCCCGCAGACCGCACATGTAGACGTGGGTGGAGGGATCTTCGATCAGATCGAAGATTTCCTCGCCGTGTTCGGCAACCCTGTCCTGGATGTACATGCGGCCGCCGCTGGGGTTCTTCTGCTCCCGACTGATCGCTTTGGTGTAGCGGAAGTGATCGGGGTAATCCGCCAGGTAGGTTTGAAAATCCTCCTCGTAGAGAAGGTTGGCGGTGGTGGGAACCCCCATGATCAGCCAAGCTTTGCCGCGGAACTGGTACTCAGGATTGCGGGCCCGCTCGCCCGGATCGAACATGCGACGCAGGAAGGCCCGCATCGGAGCGATGCCGGTGCCGGTGGCCAGCATGATCACATTGGCGTTTTCATCGGCGGGGAGCAGCATCTCCTTGCCCACCGGCCCGGTGATCCTGATCTGGGCCCCGGGTTCAATGTCACAGAGGAAGCTGGAGCAGACCCCATTGATGGTTTCACCGTCTTTCTCATACTGCAGCTGACGCACACAGAGGGAGACGGTGGCATCTTCCAGGTTGTCGCCGTGGCGGGTGCTGGCGATGGAATAGAGGCGGAGCTTGTGGGGCTTGCCGTTGGCATCCACTCCATCGGGAATGATGCCGATGCTCTGCCCCTCCAGGTAGTGAAGATTCCCGGCAGAGAGATCGAAGGTGATGTGATTCACCCTCCCGATCGCCCCCTCCGCCAGCAGGGAGTAATTGCCGAGGACGGTGCCGACGTAGGGATCCTTCGGCTTGTAGAGGTTGACCGGAACGGCTTCGTGCTTGACGGGGGTGGTCACTGGA
>CAYGQY010000359.1:0-2651 GCA_964352195.1 uncultured bacterium | reverse complement strand
GAACTCGGCCTAGCTGGTGTAATCGTAACCATTACCGGAACGGATATGAACGGCTTGCTGCTCGTCAATGGAACAATACGATGCCCCGGCCCAGGGCGCGAGCCGGAAAGCCGCCGGAGGACGGGTTCTTAGGATGGCGGGCTGCCCTGCGTCGCCTCCGCGGCCGTATCCCATGAGTTCCGCCCTGAAGGTCAAGACCAGCCCCCGTCCCGGCAGCCGTCTGGCGCTGGAGGTGGCGATCCCGGGCGGTCGCTCCCAGGCCAGTTACGAGGCGGCGGTCACCCGGCTCAGCCGCACGGTGCGATTGCCAGGCTTCCGCCAGGGCAAGGTGCCACGGCCGGTGCTGCTGCAGCAGATCGGCCCGCTGCGGATCCGCGCCACTGCCCTCGAGGATCTGGTGGAGGCGATCTGGCGGGACGCCCTGGAGCAGGAGCAGATCGAGGCGCTCAGCAGCCCCGAACTGAGTGAGGGGTTCGAGGCCCTGCTGGCCCGCTTCTCTCCGGGCGAGGAGCTCACCGTCACCCTCGAACTGGACATCAAGCCCACCCCCGTTCTGCGGGAGCGGCAGGGGCTGGCGGTGGAGGCCGAAACGGTCGGCTTCGACCCGAACCGGGTGGATGAGCTGATCGAGGAGTCCCGCCGGCAGATGGCCACCCTGGTGCCGATCGAGACGCGGTCGGCCGCCAGCGGGGATGTGGCGGTGGTGAGCTTCAGCGGCACCTACGTCGACACGGGTGAGGCGATCGAAGGGGGCCGCTCTGACGCCCTCGAGGTGGAACTCGAGGAGGGCCGCATGATCCCCGGCTTCGTCGAGGGGATCGAGGGCCTGGCCGTCGGGGAGAGCCGCACGATCACCTGCCGCTTCCCCGATGACTATCCCCAGGAGGCCTCGCGCGGCCGGGAGGCCAGCTTCGCGATCACCCTCAACGAACTCAAGGCCCGTGAACTGCCTCCCCTTGATGATGCCTTCGCCCGGGAGGCGAGCGACAAGGAGACCCTGGCCGAGCTGCGGGCCGATCTCGAATCCCGCCTGCGGGAGGACGCCGAACGCCGCAGCCGCAGCAACCGCCACGAGGCCCTGCTGAGCGAACTTGTGAACCAGCTCGAGGTGGAGTTACCCGAAACCCTCGTGCAGCGGGAAATCCGGTCCCTGATCGAGCAGACCGCCGGTCAGATCGCCCAGCAGGGGATGGACGTCAAGAGCCTGTTCACCCCGGACCTGGTCCGCAGCCTGATGGAGTCCTCCCGCCCCGAGGCCGAGCAGCGCCTGAAGCGCAGCTTCGCCCTGCAGGCCCTCGCCGCGGCCGAGGACATTCACATCGCGGCGGCGGAGATCGACGCCAAGGTGAAGCAGGTGAGCCGCGGCCTCAGCGATGGCGCCTCGGTCGACCCGGCCCGGCTGCGGGAGGCCGTGGCGGAGGATCTGCTGCGGGATGCCCTGATGACGTGGCTCGAGGCCCACTCCACCGTCACCGAGACCGTGGCCGTCCCCGGAGCCGCGACCGAGGCCGAGAGCCCGGACCCCTCCACCCCGCCCGAGCCTGGGGCCGCCATAGATTGAGGACTGTCCCCCTTCTCCCCTCGTCCGGCCGCGTGATCGAAGCCCGTCGCTCCCATCCCATCGTGAACCGCTGGCAGGCCTCCCCGGGGGTGCTGCCCACCGTGGTGGAGCAGTCGGGCCGGGGGGAGCGGGCCTTCGACATCTACTCCCGTCTGCTCAGGGAGCGAATCATCTTCCTGGGCAGCGGCATCGACGATCCCGTGGCCGATTCCCTGGTGGCCCAGCTCCTGTTCCTGGAGGCCGAGGATCCCGAAAAAGACATTCAGATCTACATCAATTCCCCGGGAGGCTCAGTCACCGCCGGCCTGGCCATCTACGACACCATGCAGCAGGTCGCCCCCGATGTGGTGACCATCTGCTATGGCCTGGCGGCCAGCATGGGAGCCTTCCTGCTCTCGGGCGGAACCAAGGGCAAGCGCATGGCCCTGCCGAGCGCCCGGATCATGATCCATCAGCCCCTGGGTGGCGCCCAGGGACAGGCCGTGGACATCGAGATTCAGGCCAAGGAGATCCTTTATCTCAAGGACACCCTCAACGGGCTGATGGCCGAGCACACCGGCCAGCCCCTGGCGAAAATTGCCGAAGACACTGACCGCGACTACTTTTTGTCTCCACCCGATGCCGTGGCCTACGGCCTGATCGATCGTGTCGTCGATGACGCCACGCCACTCTGATCCGTAGGGTCTCCCCCGTGACCCCCGGCCCCAGGCCAAGCCGACACGCCGGCCGGCCAGCCCTTTCCCTGATCCGGACCCCCGCTCGATGGCCAAGTTCGATGCCCATCTCAAGTGCTCGTTCTGTGGCAAGTCTCAGGAGCAGGTCCGCAAGCTGATCGCCGGACCGGGGGTCTACATCTGTGACGAATGCATCGACCTCTGCAACGAGATCCTCGATGAGGAACTGGTGGAGACCCACGGCAGCCCCCGGGGCCATGCCGACCCCTCCCGCAAGCCCGCCGGCAAGAAGGTGTCAAAGCCGGCTCCCACCCTGGCCACCATCCCCAGGCCCCTGGAGATCAAGACCTTCCTCGATCAGCAGGTCGTGGGGCAGGACGAAGTCAAGAAGGTCCTCTCCGTCGCGGTCTACAACC